>JAFUGL010000036.1 GCA_017469405.1 Lachnospiraceae bacterium
AAGCTGCTGCGCCTTCTAAACAGTCTGTTCCATCAAGGACAGCTGCAACAGCAAAAACTGCTGCTCCGACAAGAGCAAGAGTGGCTTCTTCTGATGTGAAAAAAGCAGTTCCTAAAAAGGAAGCTGTCGGAAAAGAAACTGTAAGGAGACCGGCAGTTAAAAAGGACACTTTACCTGTTGATGGTGAAAAGGTAATTTTAGTTAAGAAAAGTGTTGCACCGGTAGAAGAAACGGTTAAGAAACCTTCAGCTGTTTCAGAAGAAACAGGTAAAACAGTTAAAAAGGACGCTGTTGCAAAGGAAACAGTTAAAAGAGAAGCTGTAAAACCGGATGCAGTAAAGGTTGAAGAATCAAGAGGTGAAGCATCAAAAGGTGAGGTACCAAGAAGAGAAGCGGTAAGAAGAGAAAATCCATCTGATGCACAAAAAAGAAGTGCAAACGGCAGAGACGACAGAGCTGCAAGACCTGCAAAAGAATCACGCCCTGAAGGAAGAAAAGATAGGGACAGCAGAGATTTTAGAAATGAAGGAAGACCTGGAAGAGATTCTCGAGGAGCAGGAAGAGACAGACAGGATTATGATGGCGAAAAGAGAAGACCTGCATCTTCAGGAAAAAGAGATTTTTCAAGAAATGATTCGGTTGGTGAAGAACCGCTTAGAAAAGAGTCAAGAAAAGACAGAGATAGAAGTAAGGAAAGAGACAGAGAAAAAGAAAGAGAGGGAGATAACAGAGATAGAGACAGAGAAAAGGACTTTGATAGAGAAAGACCTGGTAAAAAGGAAAGCAGAAGAAAAGACGGTAAAAAGGTTGAAATGCCTAAGAAAGAAGCTCCTAAGAAGCAGGAGCCTGTAGAACCGGTTATTAAGTCGATTAAATTTCCTGAGGTCCTTACGGTAAGTGAGCTTGCATCGAAGATTAAGGTTCCTGTTGCACAGCTTATTAAAAAACTTTTTATGGCAGGAAAGCTTTATAATGTTAATTCGGATCTTACTTTTGATGAGGCTGCGGAAATTGCTCTTGAGTATAACTACATAGCTGAAGAGGAAGAAAAGGTTGATGTTATAGAGGAGCTCTTAAAGGAAGAAGAAGAGGATGAGTCACTTATGACTCCAAGACCTCCTGTAGTTTGTGTTATGGGACACGTTGACCATGGTAAAACTTCACTCCTTGATGCTATAAGACACTCTGATGTTACTGCAGGAGAAGCAGGTGGTATCACTCAGCATATAGGTGCATCGGTTGTTAAGATTAATGGTCAAAAGATAACATTCCTTGATACTCCGGGACATGAGGCATTTACAGCTATGCGTATGAGAGGTGCCCAGTCAACTGATATAGCAATACTTGTCGTTGCTGCAGATGATGGTGTTATGCCTCAGACAGTTGAGGCTATTAACCATGCCAAGGCTGCCGGAATTGAAATAATAGTTGCAATCAATAAGATAGATAAAGAAAGTGCCAATATTGACAGAGTTAAGCAGGAGCTTATGGAATATGAGCTTGTTCCTGAAGATTGGGGCGGTTCTACAATATTCTGTCCGGTTTCTGCACATACTAAAGAAGGTATAGATAATCTTCTTGAGATGATCATACTTACTTCTGAAATACTTGAGCTTAAGGCTAACAAGAACAGAAGTGCAAGAGGTATTGTTATCGAGGCACAGCTTGATAAGGGACGTGGTTCTGTTGCAACAGTTCTCGTTCAAAAAGGAACACTTAAGGTTGGAGACTATGTTGCAGTAGGTGCTGTACATGGTAAGGTTAGAGCGATGTTTGATGATAAGCATAGAAGTGTCAAGGAAGCTCTTCCATCAACACCTGTTGAGATACTTGGTCTTAACGGAGTACCTGAATCAGGCGAAATATTTATGACAACTGCAAATGAAAAGGAAGCAAGACAGATTTCAGATGCCTTTATCAACAGAGGTAAAGAAAGACTTATAGCAGATACCAAATCAAGGATGTCACTTGACGATCTTTACAATAAGATTCAGGAGGGTAATGTTAAAGACCTTAATCTTATTATCAAGGCTGACGTTCAGGGTTCTGTTGAGGCGGTTAAAGCAAGTCTTCTTAAACTTTCCAACGAAGAGGTTGCTGTTAAATGTATTCACTCCGGAGTTGGTGCTATCAATGAATCTGACGTTATACTTGCGTCTGCATCAAATGCAATAATAATAGGATTTAACATCAGACCTGATAATCAGGCTAAAGATGTGGCAGACAGAGAAAAGGTAGATATAAGATTATACAGGGTAATATATAACGCTATAGAAGATATTGAATCAGCTATGAAGGGTATGCTTGATCCAATTTATGAAGAAAAGATAATCGGTCACGCTGAAGTCAGACAGACCTATAAGGCTTCAGGAGTTGGTACTATAGCAGGTTCATATGTGCTTGATGGTGTAATTCAAAGAAATGCAACCGTCAGAGTAACACGTGAGGGTGAGCAGATATTTGAAGGACCTCTTGCATCTCTTAAGAGATTTAAGGATGATGCCAAGGAGGTTAAGTCAGGCTTTGAATGTGGTATCGTACTTGAAGACTTCAATGATATCAAGGTTGAAGATCAGATTGAGGCTTATATAATGGTTGAGGTTCCAAGATAAGCGATAGATCTTCAAGAATGGAATCAGATAATAAGGATGATTATCGTAAGTTTTAAGCGTTGTGACAGGATGTGGAGGAAATATTTAATATGAAAAAATCAAGTCACAAAAATCAAAGAATTAATGGTGAGGTTCAAAGAGAATTAAGCCGTATTATTAGCAGAGAAATAAAAGATCCGCGTATAAATCCGATGACATCTGTAACAGATGTTATCGTTACGCCGGACCTCAAGTTTTGTAAAGCATTTATAAGCGTTCTGGGAGATGAGGATTCTGCAAAGGAGACCTTTGCGGGGCTTCAAAGTGCTGCCGGATATATAAGAAGAGAGCTTGCAAGAAGCATAAACTTAAGAAATACACCGGAGCTTATATTTGTAATGGATAATTCCATAGAATACGGAATAGAGATGTCAAAGAAGATTGATGAAGTTGTTGGCAACGACAGTGAGGCTTTGGAAGATGAAACCGTTGAGGGTGATTCTTTGGATAATGAGACAGATGAGGCTGATTTAAATGGAGACGAGGATGAATAAATTAATTGAAAAGATTGAAAATTCAGAAAAAATCGCAATCTTCGGTCATATGAATCCGGATGGGGACTGTATAGGTTCCTGTCTTGGATTGTGGAATTACATAAAGGATAATTATAGTGATAAAGATGTAATTGTATACCTGCAGCCGATTCCTGAAAAATTCAGATTTTTAAAAGGTTCGGAAAGTGTAGTAAGTATTCCGGATAATATAGTATATGATCTGGGCATTTCACTCGATTGTGGTGATACTGACAGGCATGGAGAGTTTGGAAGTATCTATAAAAATTCACGATATACAATATGCTTTGACCATCATAGAAGCAATCAGGGATTCGGAGACTACTTCCATTGTGAACCGGATTCTTCATCATGTTGTGAAGTTTTATTTAATTTCCTTGACTATGATAAGATATCCTCTGATTGTGCAGAAGCACTTTATCTTGGAATTGTTCATGATACCGGTGTATTTAAGTATCAGGCTACATCTGAGGAAACGATGACAATAGCCGGAAAGCTTATCTCTAAAGGTGTCAGAAGCCAATACATAATAGATGAAACATTTTTTAAGGTTTCATATAATCAAAACAGACTTACCGGAAGAGTTTTACTGGATGCAAAGCTTCACATGGAAGGTGAGGTTATTACTGCATGCATTACTAAAGAAATTTTTGATGAATATAACACATCAAAAGAGGATACAGACGGAATAATAGATAAACTCAGAGTGACAGATGGAGTAGAGGTTGCGATACTTGCATATCAAAAGGCTGATGATTTATATAAGTATAGTTTGCGTTCTGTGAGATATGTTGATGTAAGCAAGATAGCGACTGCATTTGGCGGCGGTGGACACATAAGGGCTGCCGGATTTGATGCTAAAGGAAGCTATGAGGACAATCTTAAGAAAATACTGGATATGGTCATAGAGCAGATGAGGAAATATAATTGATAGACGGAATAATTAATGTATATAAAGAAAAAGGTTACACCTCATTTGATGTAGTTGCAAAGCTAAGAGGTATACTTAAACAGAAAAAAATCGGTCATACCGGTACGCTTGATCCTATGGCAGAAGGTGTTCTTATAGTCTGTCTTGGTAAGGCAACAAAGCTTGTTGATATACTTATTTCAAGCTCAAAGGAGTATCATGCATCTATGCAGCTTGGAATCAAAACTGATACAGAAGATATTACCGGAGAGATACAAAAAGAAAGTGATTCATGGAAGTCACTTAGTGATAATGAAATCATAGAAGCTATAAATTCTTTTATCGGTAAATATAGTCAGCTTCCACCGATGTATTCTGCAATAAAAAAAGATGGTAAAAAATTATATGAATATGCCAGATCGGGTATAGAGGTTGAAAGAGAAAAAAGAGATGTTGAGATTATATCTATCGATAATATAAGCATAGAACTTCCTTATGTACAATTTGATGTAAAGTGTTCAAAGGGAACATATATAAGAAGTCTATGCAGAGATATCGGTGATAAGCTTGGGTGTGGAGCATCCCTTTTTGCATTGTTAAGAAGCGAGCTTCATGGGATGACTGTTTCGGATGCATATAAGCTTTCGGATATAGAAAAATTAAGAGATGAAGATATGCTTTATAAGTGTGTAGTTTCAATGGATTCCTTACTTATGGATTATGACAGGCTTGATATAAAATCTCATGCTTCAAAACTTTTATCCAATGGCAATAAATTAAAGCCGATATGCTTTTATTCTGAGAATCACAGTACAATAGATAAAAAAACAGATGAAGAAAAAAATCATGATATAGATGAAGAAAATAATTGTGATTTTAGAAATTACAGTCCTGGTAAATTATATAGAATATATGATAAAGACAAGCTTATGGCACTTTATAGATATGATGAAAAGAATGATATATTTGTACCATTTAAGATGTTTTTATAATTATATGGATATGGAGATTTGGAGATTTTATCGTGGAAATAATAGCATATGATAAGGCACAATTAAATAATACAGCTGTTGCACTTGGAAAGTTTGAGGGCATACATAAGGGACATATGCTTTTAATTAGTAAAATTATAGAGCTGGCAAATGAAAAGCTAATTTCGTCAAGTGGCGAAATGTCAAATAAAAAAAATATTAAGAGTGTAGTTTTTACAATAAATATGCCGGATGAAAATGTAATAAATCTTGATAGTGAAAGATATAATATATTTAATAATTGTGGTATTGATTATGTATGTGAATGTCCGTTTGATGAGAGAATTTCAAGATTATCTCCCGATGAATTTATAAAAAAAATCCTTGTAGAAAGACTTGGAGTTTCATATGTAGTAGTTGGTGAAGATTTTAGATTTGGATACAAAAGAGAAGGAGATATTGATACTCTTAAGAAATATGCGACAGAGTATAATTATGAAGTTATAGTTTTCAAAAAACTTAGAATCGACGATAAAATTATAAGCTCATCATTTATAAGAGAGTTGCTTGAAATAGGAGATGTTCAGGCAGTTGATAGATATATGGGAAGACCTTATTCTATTACAGGAGAGGTTGTCTACGGTAAACAACTTGGAAGAACTATCGGATTCCCGACTGTAAATATTATACCTGATAAAAGAAAGAAACTTCCGCTTGCCGGTGCATATGAAACCAGAGTTTATATTGAAAAGAATGATTTTGGTTATAGTGCAATCACAAATGTTGGCAGTAATCCTACAGTTAATGAAAATGCAGATTCTCAAAATCATTCAGGTGTTTTCGTTGAAACACATATATTAGATTATTCCGGTAATTTATATGGCAAGGATATAAAACTTGATTTTGTAAGATTTCTCAGATCGGAGATAAAATTTGCCAATATTGATGAACTAAAGAAACAGTTAGAGGTTGATAAAGAAAGAGTCAATAATCAAATATAATTTTCACAATAGCTTGCACCAGTAGCTCAGTGGATAGAGCAATGGCCTCCGGAGCCATGTGCGTAGGTTCGATTCCTATCTGGTGCATTCATTATTTGATTCGGAGGATAAGTATGTTTAAAAAGAAAAAGACTTATATTGATAAAATAAATTTTGATGTATTTGAAAATGAACCATCTGATTTTGATTTGTTCAGTAAAGAAGAAATCGATGAAGATATCTATTCTGAAAAAGAAGAAAGTGATGAGGATTTTGATTCGGATGGAGAAGAAGATTTTGATGAAGATACAGAAGAAAAAGATGAAGTAAAAAAAGATGAAAGTGTTGAATCGGGAAAAGAAGATACGGATAACATCAACATAGATAAAAAAGATAATGAAATTGAAATAGATGATAAAGATGTAAATGATATTGATGAAGAAGATATTGCTTCAGATGATTTAACTGAAGAAGAATCATCATTTAGCTACGAAGATTTTGATAAAATTCAAAATGAATCTGATGATAAAGCGGATAAAACAGAGAAACCTAAGAAGAAAAAAAGCAAAGGAAAAACTGCTTTATTAACGTTGCTATGGTTTATTGTTTTTGGAGCGGGCGTGGTCTTATTTTTATATTTTCAAACAGATGTGTTTAAAAAGAAGAAAAAGGATACTGCAACTACTACAGAAATAGTAACAACCACAACTGAGCAAACTACTGAAACTACAGAAGAACTCGATGAAAATTTCTATACTATATATTCATATGAGACAAATGCAGATGTTAATATAAATGCACTTATGGCAGATTATTATGATGCGCTTGTAAAGGGTGACAGCGATAAACTTAAGGATATAGTTACCGAACCGGAAGCCTTTGGCGATATGATGATTTATGAGACAAAGGCTCAGGTTATAAGTGAATACAGCAACATAACATGTTATACGATACCGGGTCTTAATGAAAATGAAATATTGGTATTTACCACAAGTAATGTAACAATAACCGGAGTAAACAGCAAACCTCTCGATATAAAGCAGTTTTATGTAGTAAAAGAAGGCAATAATTATAAGATAAACAACGGTGTTTTGTCACAGGAGATAATTGATTATATCAATGTCCAGGCAGGAAGTCCTGATGTTCAGAATTTATATAAGTCTGTTCAGGACAATATAAATCAATGTCTTGCTGAGGATTCAACATTTGCAGAGTTTTATAATAAGATAAACAGTGATATCGAAGATAGTGAAGAGTGATAGATAATAAAAGTCAATAAAAAGTAATAGACATATAATATCAAGATATCAATATAGTTTTGTTTAATATTCAGGTAGTATATATGAGTGATGAGATAAGATTAAATAAGTTCCTTAGTGAAGCCGGAATATGTTCAAGAAGACAGGCGGATAAGCTTATAGAAGAAGGAAAAATAACCGTTGATGGTAAAATAGCCGATCTGGGAACTAAGGTAACAGATACTTCAAAGGTATGCTATGAAGGAAAAACGGTTAAATTAAATACACATACAGTTATATATGCTTACAATAAACCACGTGGTTATGTCTGTACTTCCAAGGACGCGGATAAGGACAGCATTTTTAATTATGTGGAATTTCCATGTAAGGTAAATTATGTCGGAAGACTTGATAAGGATTCGCAAGGGCTTTTGCTATTAACCAATGACGGAGACCTTGCCAATGCTATTCAAAAGTCAAGAAATAATCATGAAAAAGAATACATTGTAAGAATTAATAAAGCGGTTACGGATGAATTTATAGAAGGTATGTCAAAGGGTGTACCTATACTTGATACTGTAACCAAGAAATGCAAGGTGGAAAGAGTAGGAGAAAGATCATTTAGGATAATCCTTACACAGGGGCTAAACAGGCAGATAAGAAGGATGTGTGAATATTTTGATGTAAGAGTATCACATCTTAAAAGAGTTAGGATTATGAATATCAAGCTTGGTAATTTAAAGCTTGGAGAGTATAGAGAGCTTACTGCCAATGAAGAAAAAATTTTAAGAAAAAACTGTGGAGTATAGTTTTGGAGGTTTATATGGATAAGACCGCAAGAATTAAAGAGTTGGTAAATGTATTAAATGAAGCATCCAGAGCTTATTATCAGGAAGACAGAGAGATAATGAGCAACTTTGAATATGATAAATTGTATGATGAGTTAGTTGCACTTGAACGTGAAACAGGACTTGTGCTTTCGGGAAGTCCAACCTCCAAGGTGGGATATGAGGTCTTAAGTGAGCTCCCTAAGGAAAGACATCCGGAGCCGATGCTTTCTCTTGATAAGACTAAGAGTGTGGATGATCTTGCCGCATGGCTAAACGGACGAAAAGGTGTAATGTCCTGGAAGCTTGACGGTCTTACTGTTGTTCTTACGTATGAGGATGGTGAGCTTGTAAAAGCAGTGACAAGAGGAAATGGCGAGATAGGCGAGGTTATTACCAATAATGCCAGAGTATTTGCCAATGTTCCAAAGAGGATAAGCTTTAAAAATCCGCTTACCATACGTGGTGAGGCGATAATAACATATACAGATTTTGAAAAAATTAATCAGACCATTGAGGATGTAGAATCCAAGTATAAGAATCCGAGAAACCTCTGCAGCGGAACCGTTAGGCAGCTAAATAATGAGATTACAGCAAAAAGAAATGTTCATTTCTTTGCATTTTCAATGCTTGATTCGGGAGATGATGAGGTCGATAAGACTGTAAACAGCAGATTTGATTTTCTTTCAGGTCTTGGCTTTTCCGTAGTTGAACATAAGGATGTAACACCGGATAATATACATGAGGTTGTAAAAACATTTTCAGATAAAATAAGTACCAATGACTTTCCATCAGACGGACTGGTATTAGCTTTTGATGATATAGCTTACGGACGTTCGCTTGGAAGAACAGCCAAGTTTCCACGTGACTCCATAGCTTTTAAATGGGCAGATGAAGAAGCTGAAACAACATTACGCCATATAGAGTGGAGTCCGTCAAGGACGGGACTTATCAATCCGGTTGCGATATTTGACACAGTAGAGCTTGAGGGAACATCGGTAAGCCGTGCCAGCATACACAACGTAAGCATCGCAAAGCAGCTTAAGCTTGGAATAGGTGACACAATCAAGGTATATAAAGCCAATATGATAATTCCGCAGATAAGTGAAAATGTAACAAAAAGCGGTAACCTTATCGTGCCTGATGTCTGTCCTGCCTGTGGTAATAAGACAGAACTTAAGAATGAAAACCAAGTTGAGACACTTTACTGTCCGAATCCGGATTGTCCGGCAAAGTCCATAAAGCTTTTTACACATTTTGTATCAAGAAATGCAATGAATATAGACGGAATGTCCGAAGCAACGCTGGAGAAATTTATAGATAAGGGATTTTTGGTTGAGCTATACGATATATATCATCTGGATAGATATGAGGATGAAATCGTCAATATGGAGGGCTTTGGAAGAAAGTCCTATGACAATATGATAGAATCCATCAATGCTTCAAGAAATACTGACCTTACAAGAGTTTTGTACGGACTCGGAATTTTAAACATCGGACATGCCACAGCAAAGCTTATATGCAAATTCTTTAAAAATGACATAGAAAAGATTATATCTGCTTCGGCAGAAGAGTTTGCCCAGATAGAAAAAATAGGTGAAGTAATTGCCGAAGGAATAGTTTCTTATTTTGCAAATGACGAAAATATAAGAGTGCTTCGTGCGATACTCAACGAGGTAACTCTTATAGAAGAGGTAAATGATAAGGAGCAGGATTTAGAGGGAAAGACATTTGTTATAACAGGGTCTCTTAACAATTTTGCCAACAGGGATGAGTTAAAGAAGCTTATCGAAGACAGAGGCGGCAAGGTTGCAGGAAGTGTATCCGCTAAAACAAGCTATCTTATCAACAATGATGTGATGTCCAACTCTTCAAAAAATAAAAAAGCAAAGGATTTGGGCATACCAATTATTTCAGAAGAAGACTTCTTGAAGTTATAATATAAAAGTGTTATATTATAACGAACGAGTTAAAATATTATATGAGTAATATGAATTGTATGAATTATACGTCGTATAATTTTAAAATTATAAGTTGATTATAATATGATAATTAATGACTAAAAAATGACGGAAGGTTTGATATTATGCCAATTAGAGTTTTTAATGATTTACCTGTAAAGAAAATACTTGAGGATGAAAATATATTTGTTATGGATGAGCATCGTGCGACCACACAGGACATACGTCCTTTGGATGTGCTTATCCTTAATCTTATGCCTTTAAAAGAGGATACCGAGCTTTGCTTGCTTAGAAGCTTATCCAATACTCCTCTTCAGGTAAACATTTCATTTATAAGAACAGTCTCATATGAGTCAAAAAATGTATCAGAGTCTCATCTTGCAAAATTTTATACAGATTTTGCTTCTGTTAAGCATAAAAAGTGGGATGGTCTTATCATAACCGGAGCTCCTGTGGAGCTTATGGAGTTTGAAGAGGTGGATTACTGGGAAGAACTTACAGAGATAATGGACTGGTCAAAGGAAAATGTTACCTCGACTCTTCATATCTGCTGGGGTGCCCAGGCAGGTCTTTACTACAGATACGGTGTAAAGAAGATAAGACTCGATAAAAAGCTTTCAGGAGTGTATGAGCATTATCCTATACATAAAAAGACAGAACTCATACGTGGCTTTGACGATACATTTATGGTACCTCAATCAAGATACACAGGCATAGATAAACAGGCGGTAGTCGATAACCCGTTACTTGAAATAGTTGCTGAATCTGATATAACCGGCCCATACCTTATCATAGGCGAGGGTGGTAAGAATATATTTGTAACAGGACATCCTGAATACGATACACTTACACTTGATAAAGAGTATAAGCGTGATCTGGATAAGGGTATTAATCCTGACATTCCGGTAAATTACTATAAGGATAATAATCCTGATAATAAGCCGGTTAAATCATGGAGATGTCATGCCAATACATTATATTCAAACTGGCTTAACTACTACGTATATCAGGTTACTCCATACGATTGGACAGGAAACGATAAGGAAGGTAATACATATAAACCTTATAAAAAGTAACAGTTATATAGCATTATATAAAAGACCGCCTAAATGGCGGTTTTTTAGTTGAACTACAAATTCATTTTTTTGTCTGCAAAAATGAGGTAAAATTTTATTGTGATATAATATTACATGTAATAAAGATTATTCGTACTTAATGCATAAAGAGGAGTTGTATATGGCTACTTATGTAATATCAGATGTACATGGCTGTTACACTGCTTTCCAAGAACTGCTTAGGAAGGCTGGTTTTGATGAAGAAAATGATGAACTGATAATAGCAGGAGACATAATTGACAGAGGAAAAGAAAATATTGAAATGCTCAGATACCTTGAAAATGCTCCGGATTATGTGACATTTTTGATGGGAAATCATGATTATGATTTTATGGGCTATTGTGAAAAGTTTTGTAATGCCTTTGATAATGGCAGATTTGACGGTGATTTTACTGAAATGAAGAAGGATGACTGGCTTTTGAATAGCTTTGTAAGTGATAAGTATGGGACAGTAAGTCAGTTATTAATTAATTATGATGTTACAATAGAGGATTTTAGAAAATGGTATAACCTTTTTAAAGACCTGGATTATTACCGTATTAAAGAAATAAATGATAAGAAATATATAATAGTTCATGCAGGATATATCACTGATAAAGGATATTCAAGGTTTTGTATGAAAGGACTGTCTCCAAGTTATCTAAGATGGGGCATAGAGTATTTTTATATGTGGGCTCGGTCTGACGGTTACTTCGAAGGCGGAATGAATAATGCAACAGTAATATTTGGTCATACACCTACAATACTTGATGAAATGTTCTATAACGATGGCAAGGTGTGGATTAAGAGAAATAAAGAAAAAAATTGCAGATTCATTGACATAGATTGTGGGTATGTATATAAAGACAAGTTTGCTAATGCTAATATGGCAATTATTAGGCTTGAGGATGAGAAGATAACTTATCTTGAGGATAAAAAAGGAAGGTGATTTTGCTTTAATATTCATGGTCATAGGTTAGCTATTAATGAGAGGCTGTTTGGAGGAAACAATTATGGATAATGGTACATATATTGATGGAGAAAAATTATATATGTTTATGGATGAAACATCGGCTCCATATAAAGATGGAGAAAATCCATATACTAATTTTGAAGATCCAAAATTTGATGAATATATTGCTAAAAAATACAATTTGATTTTCAAAAATGAGGATGAAGGCGATTCAGGTGCATAATGGTAAGAATAATATTTTTAAACAAAAATCATAATGTGGCTTTTTTTCATTGCCTGCCTGAAGGTAAAGAAGGAATATTAAAATGAGCAGAATCAAAAAATTTTCAATAAGATGGCATGATGCTTGGAACAATTATGAAGAAGGATATTATTCGTTGCTTGAAATAAAGGCAGATGGAAGCCCTGTACTTTGTTTTATGGCAAATAATGAGGCGGTTAGAATAGAACTGGGAGATCGAGAAACGGAATTTATTGATAAAATGAATGAAATCGGAATTGAAAAGCTGAATAATAATAGCTTTACTGAGTTTTGCCATGATGGTGATACTTGGTTAATATACATAATATATGATGATAAGGACATAGCTGCGGAGGGACATTGCACTATGCCAAGAGAATTAAGAAACCTTATATCATATCTTAATTCTGAGTGGAATCTGCCCATATGTAAAATGATATCGTATTGGCTTAAAGAAAAAAACGGCAAAATGCCTAAGCCAAGATATGGTCAGAGAAAATGGCTTGATGATGATTGGAGATTAAATAATCGAGAAGATTTTGTAAAACTTAAGATGGAAAGTCTTACAAATTAAGCTAACGGAAAATACAGAATGTATAGAACAGGAGCAACAGGATATTTTTGAGAAGGAAGCAGGCAAAATGCAGAAACTTTCATTTGTAATTGGAGTAACAGCTACAGGAAAGACATATTTTATAGAAAACAGCTTTAAGGATAAGAATGTTGAAATTCTCAATATATATGATTACCAGATAAAAGTATATGATGAAGAAGGATATAATGATTCAATTCCTATAGATGCAGAATTCAGATGCCTTAAGAAAGCCAATGATATGTTTCTTCATGATATTATTGAAAAACTCAAAGATGGAAAGAATGTTGTAGCAGAGCATACCTTATATAAAGCTAAGAGGCGTATTGCATATATTGAAGAAATAAGAAAAGCAGCAGATGTAAATATTGAAGTATATGTTATGTGTCCAACAGATATTCTTTGGGAAGAAAATATCAAAAAAAGAAAGCTTTTAAAAGATTTTAATGGTTATAAAAGAGAATATACGGAATTGTTTGAATTCCCTAATTTATCGGAAGGATTCGATGCCATATATGAGGTTTCAGATGGAAAAGTGTTTAAAAGGGAGGATCCTTTAAAACCGGAGATTGTTGAAAAAGCCAGAAAAGAAATAAAAGAAGAAAATGAGAGAATATTTAAAGAAAACAAATCCCGAATGGAGAAAGATAAGCTGATCAAAAGTATGAACACACGACCATTTTGGCATTATTGTGAGGTGTGCGGAAAAAAAGAGTTTATTACAGCACAGGATGCTTTTGACAAAGGCTGGGATTATCCGCCTAGAATGGGCTTTTTCGGATTACTTTCTCCACGGAAATGTGGGAAATGCTCTATAAATGATACTTTGTATTGGAAATTAATTATTGAAGATGGATCAAGTGATTCTTCATATACTGATTTAACGCCTGATGAACTTATTACGCTTAGACGTATACAAGAAGAGCCCGAGAGCCTTATAGAGACGGAAGAAGAATAAATCATTTAATTCGCCTGTATTTAAAACTCTTGAGTAAACTTATTGAGTTATGAAATTACGACGAATTATAAGGGGGACAAATTAATGTGTAACGCATGTTTTAATGACAAAAAGTTAAAAACAAAAAATATTTTTACTGTCGAATATACGGACAGTATTATCACAATTAAAAATGTTTCTTGTTTAAAATGTGCTATATGTGGAGAAATTTTTTTTACAGATAAGGTATCAGAAAAAATTGAATTGATTGTTAATGCTAATAAAAGACTAAAAAATGAAATATCAATTCTTGATTATAATTTAGATGAAATTAGGTGATAAAAATGATTTATATTACAGGAGATACACATGGAGATGTAAGGAGATTTTCAACCAAATCATTTCCAGAACAAAAAGAAATGAATAAATGTGACTATGTTGTGGTTTTAGGCGATTTCGGACTTGTTTGGGACTGGAAGGGCGAGTCGAAGCATGAAAAAAACTGGCTTGATTGGCTAGAAGATAAGCCGTTTACGACACTTTTTATAGATGGGAATCATGAAAACCATGATAGATTAAGTAGAATGCCGGTTGATATATGGAAGGGTGGAAAGGTTCATAAGATAAGACCGTCGGTTATACATCTTATGAGAGGGCAGATATATGATATAGATGGCTGTAAGATATTCACCTTTGGAGGTGCAAGCAGTCATGACATAAGGGACGGCATCTTTGAACCCGGAGATCCAAGGATAAAAAGATGGTATTATGATTATACCAAGCTTTTTCGCATCAACAAGAGAACATGGTGGGAACAAGAACTGCCTTCTTGTGAAGAAATGAATGAAGGACTTGAAAACCTTGAAAAAGCAGGTTGGAAGGTTGACTATATATTCACTCACTGTCCTTCTACAAGTACGACAACCTTAATTGGAGATGGCTTGTATGAGCAGGATAGGCTTACAGATTATCTTCAAGGCATTAAAGAAAGGCTTGATTTTAAGAAATGGTTCTTTGGGCATTTTCATATAGATAAGCAGATAAATGACAAAGAGATATGTTTGTTTGAGCAGATACATCGCTTGATGAATACATGCAATAGGGATTTTGAGTAGTTATGTGTTTAAGAGGTGTGATTATGTTAACAATATTTCTTGATATAGATGGTGTACTTAATAAAAGTTCGGAATTAACACAAATGTACAGTCTTAACGATGACTGCATAAAGGAATTTGCATCATTTTGTAAAAGTGTAAATGGAAAAATAGTGCTTTCATCTTCTTGGAGGGAAGGTTTTATCAGCACGCATAATGCTTCCAATACTCCACAGATAAAAGAATTAGAGGCAAGATTTGACAGCTATGGTTTAATAATCGCTGATAAAACTCCCAAATTAAGAGGACGAAAAAGAGATGATGAAATAAAACGATACCTTTATTTTAATGATGTTAAGAGATACATAATAATAGATGATGATGAAGATGAGTACAGAGAACTATGTGATGAGAATTATTTTGTTAATTCATCCTATGGATTTACATATGATGATGCTAAAAGGATAAGAAAGAAATGGAAGAAAATAATATAACAGAAGATATTAGTATATCAAATTAAGATTGAAATTATAAGGTTTGAGGATGAGAAGATAACTTATCTTGAGGATTAATAAGGAAGGTGAAGAAAATGATAGCAAGCTTATATCAGGTTTTTAGGCATTGGTCTGATAAGGGTTCGGTTTATATAATATCAGATACTCATTTCGATGACTCTGATTGTAAATATATGGATGAAAATTGGATAACTCCGGATGAACATATAGCATTGATTAATAAATATGTTCGGAAAAATGATACATTTATTCATCTTGGAGATGTAGGAAATCCGGAATATATAAGAAAAATAAATGGTTATAAGGTGCTTATAATGGGGAATCATGACCAGTCGGCGAGCAGATTTTCAGAGTATTTTGATGAAATATATACAGGTCCGTTAATGATATCGGATAGGATTCTGTTATCACATGAACCAATATATAATCTGGATTTTTGCTTTAATATTCATGGTCATGACCATAATAATGATAATAAAGGGGATAAAAATCATATTAATCTTGCTTCAAATGTATGTGGTTATAATCCTTTAAATCTTGGTAAGCTTATAAAGAACGGTGGTATAAGTAAAATACCTACAATACACAGATTGACAATAGATGAGAGGAAATTTTGTACTGATGATTTCAACAAATATTTAATAGCTTTAGAAAAGGTTGTATCAAAAAGATATCCGGTAGAAATGTATAATATCGGAGAATATCAGGAGGGCGCCGTATGTATTGAATCTACTGCAGCTGGGTGGATTGTCTTTAATGCCGAAAGAGGAAATAGATATTATGAAATTAAATGTGATACTATCCTTATGGCATGCATGGAGTTTATAAGAAAAATGACTCATAATGTTGAAGATATAGCGGAAATGGAAGATGAATTAATAGAATACATAGATATTATGGATAAAAATACATATAGTTATGATATGAAGTAAATATCTACAAATAGAAAATTAGAAATGAGGATTGAATATGCCGATTTTTGTAAGCACAATCATATGGAGGATCACACAAATTGCTATTATAAGCATTTGTTAAGTAAGGATTAATGTTAGTTAAAAAAGAATTGAAAGAAAATTATACTTGTTTAATCTCACTAAAATTATTTGATGAGCTTATAATAATAATAAACTATGATGACTGGATGTTCATGTGTAAGAATAGATTTGGAACTGAAACACCATCTTATGAAGAAATACAAGCAGAATTTGTTACAGGTACGGGAATCACAAAAAACAAGCGTGAACTTTGGAGAGAAGCTAATGCTAGATTTACAGAATATATTAATGACCTAAAAGAAATACGCTCCATTGATTTAAACAAAGCTGCAAGAGACATTTTAAGCAATAAAATGTGAAAAATATTGAAATGATACATAATAATGTTAAAAGATAATAAGGAGAGGACAATAAATGGGAATTAAGTTATATACATCCGACCTGCACTTTGGTCATAGTAATGTGATAGGATTTGATCATCGTCCGTTTTATGATGTGGATGATATGGACAGATGTCTTATTAAACTGTGGAATAGCAGGGTTTCACCGGATGATGAAGTTTATATAGTTGGAGATTTGTGCTTTAGAAATAACAGACCTGCAGAGTGGTATTTAAAGCAGCTGAAAGGTCACAAGCATCTTGTTATAGGAAATCATGATCAAAAGCTTTTAGAAAATAAAAAGGCGATGAGCTATTTTGAAACAGTAGATAAGATAATGTACATAAAGGATGAAGATAAGAATATATGTCTGTGTCACTATCCAATAGCTGAATGGAATCATTTTCATAGAGGCAGTTATCACATATATGGTCATATACATAACAGGACAGATGATGCATATATGTATATGAAAAAATATGAAAATGCATTAAATGCAGGTTGCATGATCAACAATTATACACCGGCTTCGTTTAATGAGTTGGTTAGAAACAATAAGATTTTTAAAGAGAAAAATTAATTGAGGGAATGATAAAATGTATCAATTAACAATTATATTTAATGAAAACGAATTAAAAAAAAGAGGTATTTCCGAAGATAAATATATGAATAAAATAAAGGAATACTATAATACTCATGATGTGACTGAAGTTGAACACAATGTATTTCAAGCAATGGGTGAACATGCGGCAGTAAGTCTTATTTTGCCTATTATAGATTTAACAAATAAAGATTTTGAATTTATATTTTTATTGGACAAATGCGAAGCTATACTTGGAGAAGAAATTGATGATATTATTGAAGATACTATTTGGTGGTATAAAGAACGTGGATATAAAGTTAGGAATATATCGAAGTGTTGTACTATATAATATCAGATTGAAAATGTAATAAACGGAGGAAAAAATATGGTTAAAGATGAAAACAATATAAATAAGCAATATGGTGTTTATGATAGTAATTCAAGAGAAATTGTTGAAGGCACAGAAGAGGAGCTTATGAATGCCGGCTTTAATTACATATGTGGAAGCAAAAAAGCTGCCTACAGAAGGATATTCATAATGCTTACAGAAGAAGAGCTTAAAAGTGATATAGGACTTATGATAGAAAAAGAAGCTTATGCAGATATTTTTAAACATGCTCCTGAGGACTATAAGCCTGGATATTTTATAAAAAAAAGATTGGAAGAAAGATTGGAAAAAGATAGGGCCAGAGTAAAATTTTTGTCGGAAAATGAATAAAGAGATAGGGGAATCCCTGAACTTGTGATAAAGTGTTAGTTGGCATACAAAATTCCAAAAGATATTTAATTTTACAAAGGAAATAAAAAATAGTCCCTTTATATAAAAAGGGACTATTTTTACTGTAATTAATTATCAGATATCTGCTTTTCATATATGTTATATGAATGAAGAGCTTTATAATCTTTATTATTCTGAAGCCTCTTTAAAACACCATAACAGACATCAACTTTATCTTTTGAATATTTGTTTTTACATCTTTTATCTAAGTCATTAAGAGCTCTACCTATATTTTTATAAGAACAGTAGTATTGTTTAACATTAGTTACTTGACGGTCTATAGTATCCGGACCAAAAATAACAAAACCATATATAGGAAGGCTGATCCATTCCTTATAATTTTCATCAATATATTTCTTTAAAGCAGATATATGACCTTTATTTTGCTTAAATGGATTATGCTTCAGCTCCTTATTTCCATTTGGATAGAGACATATAGCATCATCTTCATCATTTTTTATTATAAATGTTGTTTTCTGATTCTTAATTTCTAAGCAATATATTCCCATCTGAGTTATAACAACTGCATCAAGCTCATTAGCCTTTTGATAAACACCATTTCTTTTTTCATATGGTACAAATACATTATAAAGAACTTTATGATAACCTGTGTAATCATTTATCCATGTGGAAACAACATATTCACCATATGTACCTTTATCACTGATTATCTCATCATAACTCTTATTGGATGCTTTTGCATATGAAGAGTTTTCTACCTTTTTAACATATTTTAAATGTTCAGCTTCATCTTCATCATATCTGACAATACCATCATGACGTTCATTATAGTAATAGACAAGGAAAATAAGAATAAAAGATGCAATGATATAGTAAATCTTATGTTCAGGTATCTTTATTGCACAATATACTGAGGAAATAAAATAAATCAAACAAACACCGGAGATACAAACTTCATTTTTAATTCCTTCAGTATCATGATTATGAGTGGAAGGAATCATATAACATACAGCAATATTAATAAACAAAAGTATAAGTTTTTCAATATAATGTGTTATGGGATACATAAAAGATATGATAGAAATAATCATAACATATGTAAAAAGGCAGGCTTTTCCTAATATTCTTGAGATAATAGAAGAATATATCATAATAAGACATAACCTTTTAAATGAATAATCAGGAATTAGCTCAAATTTATAAAAGATAAGAAATATAACTCCAAGTATGATGCCAATAACTGCTGCCACATCATCATAGCTCTTAAAGATATTTTTAATCTTCATGGTAATTCTCCTTAGTATAATTGATTAATGTGTTAATAATACCATAATGGGAGATAAATTACGATACCTTAAATTCATAATTATAACAAGGAAAAGGAGTCTTAAAGACTCAATGTCATTAAGTTAAGTTCCTAATAGAAAAAATTAAGACATCTCTTATTAAAAAATAATAAGGGGTGTCTTTTTTTACATAAAACTTTTGATCAAGTCAAGAAAAAAGAGATATTGGACACTCCAATATCTCTTACTTTTTATTGTACTTATCACATCCAGCCTCTAATTTAGGAAAATTCAAACAATCTTTTCTTCTTTTAAAATATTCATCTGAAACATATTTGTTGTATAATACATTTATAGTATATAATTATTATTGAGGAGGCAAAAGATACCAGATAAACTCTGTTGTTATGAGATTATTTTTTTATATGTTTTTTATAATGTCGTAAATCAAATTATCTAACAAAGAATTGATAATTTAAATGATTATTTTTTTAACATACCTATTACCTCCTCAATTAATCGGACTACAGAGAGTGCTGTAGTCCGATTTTTATTGAACTAAAAGTTCATTGAAGGTTTATATCGAAAAGGTGTACTATGATAACAATCAATAATAGAAAAAAGGAGGAAATGATAATGGATGGATTAAATAATAAAACAAATAATATTGGGATGAAGAAAAAAGAAGAAAAGGAGGAAAAGACAATGAAAGGTTTAAAAGATAAAACAAATAATATTGAGATGAAAAAAAAATTATATGAATTAAATATAAAAAAGAGGTTGGATAAGATTGAAGGAAAATCCGGAACTATCAGAATTTCTATCAATCAGGAAGCTTTAAATGACCAAAGTGATAAAGAAGATTATTATATGGAGCATACAAGAGCCGCATATTTGAACACAGGATTCACAGAGATAGAGCATAATGTATTCAAAGGTGAAGAAATAGAGGATAAGATGCTTTTCGTATCTCCGTTTATAAGTATGGTAACAGATTACAGTACAAAAGGAATATGGTCTTTAGTTGAAGAGTGCGTGTTAAATATCGGGGACTTTGAAGAAGATATTTTCTGGGATATTAAATGCTTTTTTAGATACTATACTGATGGAAAGTATTTTTATTTGAGAGATTTATGGGGTACTTCTTTGGTAGTGAGGGAGAAGATAACTGAATATCCATTTCCATGTACAATGGAATACTACAAGGGCAATGGTGTGTGGTTAGAGTTTGATACACAAAACTCATCAATTGTAAATGTATTAGAGGATGATCTGATTATGATATACTCTGAGAAAGAACTGGATGAGGCATTAAAGAAAATTGATGACAGAGTATTCTGAAAATATAGATACACATGATACTGAATTTTTATTGATATGGAGAGAAACGATAACAGAGTGATATTTTTAAATTATATGAATGATTGAACCATAAGTGTATATTTTTAATTTATATTGATTGCTATAATTCTTGTATGAAAGGATGTGATTGATATGAGATACTACCCGGATACAAATAATAAGAATGTTTTTATAGATGTTCCTATATATTATGAAGAAAATTACATATTAATATTAGAGAAATATAATAAAAAAGCAGAAGAAATTGAAAATGAAATGAAAGACAGTTTATCAAATAATTAAAAAAAACTTTAATATATGAAATTGAACCATAAGTGCATATATTTACAGTAAAACAATTGCTATAATTACATATGTAACAAGCTTATAAAGGATTGAAATATATCCATAAAATATAATAAAAGGAGGATAAAATTATGGAAAAAACAAACAGAAAAAACAATGAAATAAGGACAAATAATGTTGATTTAAAGGAGGAAAACACTATGAAAAAGATAACAAATAAAATAATGAAAACAATAGTTTATACAGTAGTATTTATTGTAAGTGCAGCAATTAGTTTTCTTGCTGTTACAGCAATCACAACAAAGAAGGCAGCAAAAGATGAAAAACCGGAAATAAATAAGGAAATCGCAACAGATTCTTTAATAAGCACAGATTCATCAGCTGATGAAGAAAAAAAGGATACAGAGATTTTGGGAGAACATGAGCATGTTTGGGAGTCTTTCGGACATACGGAGACTATCAATGGAAAGAGTTTTTTTGTGGAAGATTATCAGCAGTGCAGTATATGTGGTGAAAGGAGATAAAAATAAAAAAGATGTATTAAATTGCCGGATATTTGAGTGATGTCCGGCATTTAGTAATTTGACAACATAACATAGAGATGTTAGTATAATAAAAATAAGCAGCGGTGTTTCCCTAATATCACATTTCTCATAATTTTTTTATAATTATATCCTTAATATGCATTATCATATTATAAGGAGGAAAAAATTATGAATGAATTAGACAAGAGAAAAACTGGTTTAAAAATTTGGGAAATATGTGATGATAAGGGTATAGAGGTTAAAGATATAGTGAGAATTATGTCATCGGTTTCAAAGAAAACGGTGTATAATTGGATTAATGGTGAGAAATTGCCATCAATTGACAATCTATATCGACTTTCGGTCTTATTAAATGTAAGCATGGACGAGCTTCTCGTAGGTGTTAATGACAATGCTAAGGCCGGCTGATGCTTATGTGAGCCACTGCGAATTAGTAGTGGCTCTGATTAAAAAATAAATATAGAAATCCATTTAAGGGTAAGTGTAATCTGTCTATATTTGCATAGATCCTGAAAGTGTTTTGATTAACGTATTTTAATATACTTTATTATATTAAAAGGAGGATAAAGTTATGAAAAAACACGATATTATTGATACGGTTGAATCCGGTAAAAAAATTAAGGATATATGTAAAGAAAAAAATGTGAAGGCTATAGAAATTGTAGAGGAATTGGGTATCGCAGAAGCGACATATGTTTATCGTTGGTATAAAGGAAAATCTTTTCCATCGTTATATATGTTGTTTAAGCTTTCCCGTTTTCTTGAAACACCTATAGATGATTTCATTGTAGTCAATAAAGTGAAAACTTTAGAAAAAGACGAAGAAAGGTAGGCGGATTTTATACTTATATATGGAGCTGCTGTAGCGATATGGCAGCTCTTTTTTTGAACTTTAAATGCATTGAAACAACACTTTATAAAAAGTATCATTGTATCGTAACAAAAAACATGGTTATCTTATTGCACATGTGATTAAAACATGTTTTAGCAACAAAATTTGAACATGAATAAGTAAGCTTTTTATGAAAAGGAGGGTTAAAACTATGGAGTACGTTAAAATAAATGTTAAAAAAACAGGTGAAAATATCAACCGGATAAGAAAAGAAAAGGATGTATCTGTTGAGGAAATTAAGAATTATATGGGTATGCATTCTCCAACTGCAATTTATAAATGGTTTCGCGGAGAGACTTTACCATCGATTGATAATCTGGTTGCACTCTCAGCATTTTTGGGTGTTGCGGTGGATGAGATGATTGTGAGGGAGGAGTAGTTTGTTGAATTTGATAAATATGTATAGTATAATTGTAAAAAATTAGATTGTAAGTTTGTATTGTTTCTTAAATATTAATACTATAATAAGTAAAAGAGGAAAAAAATGAAATTAGTAAACAGATATTTAGCAAAAAATAATAAATATGAATTTATGTCAATGGAAGAAATATATATGGATTATAACACAGCAATAATAGCACATAGAGATGAAAAAGACTATGAAAAGGCTATTTATTATTATAAATTATCAATTAAGAAAAAAGTATGTAAAAAAGTATGTTTAAATAACATATTTGATATATACATCAGTTTAGAAAAGTATGATGAGGCGTTGAAAATGCTTGAATCGTATCAACAATATATTGATAATAATGATTTTCTGTATTATAAACTTAAGATTTTTTGTGCATTTAAAAAATCAAATAATTTTGATGAAATAGTTGATACTTTTGATAAATTTTATGAAACTTTGAAGACAAAGAGGAAAAAAGTAGATTTAAGACTTTCAGAAGCACTATTAATGAATCAGCTTGGATATTATAATAATGCAATAGAACTATATATGGATTTATTAAATAACATTAATGATTTCAATGATAGAATCAAAGAAGAAAGACAAAAAATCAATTCTTTGATTGGTATTTGCTATGCTTATTATAAATTAAAAGATATTGATAATACAAAAAAATATGCGAAGTATATATTAGAAATAAATGAAAAAAATATATTTGCATATACGATAAATAACTTTGATAATTATGAGCTTTATTTTGATGCTCTTGAACCAGAGGATGTATTGGAAAACTATGGATTAAATGATCAAGATTATAATTATATTGAATCATTTGATTTGAGTGCTGTTTTTAATAAGTCGGAATATTCTTATAATATAATAAATGAATTTGATGATTTTGTAGGTACCGAAGAAGATGCAATAAAATTGCTTGATTCTGTTGTGGATTTTGATGGAAAAAAACATTTTGCTTTTGCTAAAATTATTAAACAGATTTTAAATAGAGATGAAGAAATAAAATATAAAGATAAAATAAATGAAAAAGAAATGTTCCTTAATATAGCGAAAGGATATTTTCGAATTTCAAATTTAATTTGTTATTTAAAAGATAAATATAATCATTATTCTAAATCGTTTATTGGGGTTGAAACGCTTATAATTGATCCCCCAGATTCATATTTTTTTCTAAAAGCAACTAATGCATTATATTTTTTTAAAAAGTCTATAAGCATATATGAAGGGCTGAATGTTAAAGATGCATATTATAATTATGCAATTGATTACTGTTCTAATACTGATAATTTTGGAATGACTAGAAATTTAAACAAAGATCAAAAAAAGCTTATTGGATTAAATTTATATTTTAATAATGATGTAGAAAAGTTTAATAAAATGATACTTGACTATAATTGTCAATTTTCTATAAAGAAATTATTAAAAAAAATGATTTTTTGTTATGTAGAGGATTTTTTTAATGCTGATCATGATAAATCTCTTAGGCAAAATATAGAATATGACATAAAAAATTATTTTCTACTAACCGGAATTGTAAATAGTATAAATTTGCCATTTTTTAATTTCTTTTATCCAAACTTTGTAAAATTTTTCAAATTAATTAATAAATATATTGATAAAAATATAGAGAGAAAAATTGCCAATATTAAATATTTTGATTATTTATTTGATGAATCTGAAAAAATAATATCTAATATTAATAATAATCCTACTGAATTTGAAAATGATGTTATACTTCCTGTGGTTATTCATTTTAGAGCTTTAACAGCTAAATATATAAATGAAATATATTTATTAAATAAGCCTGAAATAGAAATAGATGATTCTGATAAGTTTTTCTTTGATAAAGATAATAAATTATTGAAAATAAATTTAAAAATAAAAATAAAGAATAGAGTAATAAAAATATTAAAAATACAATTATATTCTAATAATTATACGTTTCGTGATTTGAGTAATACTAGTGCATTTTCAAAAGCTTTCACAGTAAATGTTCCAAATCATAAAATATTTGACGGATATTTAGAATTATATTCTATTATAGAATATGGTTATTATGTTAGTAAAAATAGAATAGAATGGGAGAAAATAAGAAAAAACATAATTTTACCATTGGATGAATTTGAAAAAATAGATAATAAGTTTAGACACAACATATCCAAGGTTAATGACGAAGATATGTTTTTTGGTCGTGACGAAATAGTTAATGATATAGTTGATGATTTAATAAATACCGGTAACGGAAAATATATCGCACTATATGGTCAATACAGGTCAGGTAAGACAACAATTCTTAATTTTATTGAGAAAAAATTAAGAAAAGATGATAATAATATTATAGCAAATTTGCATTCTTTAGCTAGAATTGGTAGTGAGAAAAGTAGCAATTCTGAAATTGAATTTGGTATTATGCGTTCAATTGTAGCTATATTTGAAAAAGAAATAAAAAATAATAAAACTTTATCAGAAGAATACTCAAAATACGAAATAAGTAAAGTTGATATAAAGAATGAACTAAAAGAAAATAAAAATGAGAGTGATATATCTAATATATTCTTTGGATTTCTGGAGGATATGATATCTGCATTAAAAGAAATTAATCCTTCTTTGCGTTTTTATATTTTTATTGATGAATTTACAAGTTTATATGAATGGATAAGATTAGACAGAATTAGTAAGAAAGAAGAAAAAGATAAAATTGATGGCAGAGTTTTATTGATTTTAAAAGATTTGGTTGAGAACTTAAATGTATCAATTGTTTTGGTTGGACAAGATAATATGGTTAAATTTGTCAGTGAATTCAGCAATGAATTTGGAGGTGTTGATTTTAAAGAGGTTACCTATCTTGATAAAAAAGATGCATTGAAGATGATAGATGAGCCTGTTAAATATAATAGAGATGGTAAATTAATATCAAGGTACTTAGATGATACTCTTGAAAATATATATAATTTAACAGCTGGAAGTGCATTTCTAATCGCTCAGATGTGTTCAGAATTGATTAATTATATGAACAAAAATGAACGTATATTCGTTACAAAAGAACTGTTAAATTGTTTTATTGAAGAATATTTGAATGACATAAATATTGATTCTAAAAGATTATTTCATCCGTTATATACAGATTTGAATTATGTAGGAGAACAACAGGCAGATAGAATAAATCAAAATATTCAATTACTTGATAAGATTATATTGGATGATTTAACTGAAAGTAATGAAAATAAGGAGCTATTGGATGAATTAGTAAAAAGAAAAGTAATATGTTATAATGAAGGAAAATATAAAATAATTGTTGATTTATATGCTAAATGGCGTGAAAGAGTGATTAAAACAGCTGATAAATGAAAGGGTAAACCATATGGAAAATACTTTTAAGATAAATGGTATTGCGGTAGATGATGAAATTATAGGCAAAAAAATTGAGATGGAAGAACTGAAGGAAGAGTATTTAAATGGTAATAATAGTGTAGCATATGCTTTGGTAGGACTTCCTAAAACCGGAAAAACTTCTTTTGCTAAGAATATTTTTAAAAATAAAGATGAAAAAATTCTATTTATTCAATGTGATTTAAAGATGTTTAAAGATTATTATGGAATCTGGAAAAATATATCAACGAAAATAAAAAGATATATTGATAATAATTTTAATAAAGATGATTTGTATAATTCTTTTATTGATTCACTTTATTGTTTGTCCGGTATTAGCAATGATATGGAATGGGCGGATTTCATTTTATATGTTGAAGATGTTTTTGTTGGTTTAGAAGAATTAGATGTTAAAATAATTTTTTTGTTTGAATCCTTTGATTTTGCTGACAAATTGTTTGATGATATACAAATGTTTCAGGTTTTTAGGGATGTATTATCAATTTACAGTAATGTTTCCTCACTTGTTATTTCAAGGACTCCGCTTCATAGATATAAAAATGGACAGGCATCTGGTTTTTATAATATTTTTAAAATAATAAATTTTGGTGCATTTAATGAAAATGAGATGAATGAGTTTACTGCTAAACTGTTACATTATGATATTTCATTGTCAGATGAACAAATAAATAAATTAGATTATTATTCCGGAGGATTGCCATATTTAGTTTCAATATTTGGACATTACATTATTGAAGATTATTCTAAAGGTGGTTCAATTGATATTGATAATATTTTAAAAGAACATTCTAAAATAATTAATGATTATTATAGGGACTGTCTAAAATATTTTAAGGATTCTGACTATTTGAAATATATATTACCTTTTTCGATTGGACCTAAAATTGGAATAAATAGTCAGATTAAGGAAGATATAATTAATCTGAAATATCTATATGAAACTGAAGAAGAATATATTGTTTTATCAAAATATTTTAGAAATTTTCTGACAAGTGATTTGCTTGAAGGTATTTCTTCTTGGGAAAGTATAATCGGTACAGAGAAAAGACTTAAATATCTTGTGAAAAGAGAATATACAAGAATAGTGAAAAAATTTCATATATTTGGCGAAGATGAAGAATCAATACTGATTGGGATAATGTCAAATTGCGATATCAGAGCTTTTGCAAGATATGATGGATACATTCTGAATAATTTGGAGAATTATTCACAGGTTTCAAATTATTTAGATGTTATGTCTATTGGAGATGTTATTAAAATAATAAAAAATTGTTGGATGGATATCTTTAGTGAATATTTTAATAATGATTCATTTGACAAGTGGAATTCAGCTTTTCAATTATGTGAAAGAGCACGTAATCCATTTGCTCACGGACATGAAGAGTTTTTAAATGAAAGCGAAACAAATATTACAAATCAGTATTGCATAAAGATTCTTGAATTGTTGAGTGATGATAATGTTTTTAAAATAATAGTTGATGATGATTATTTAGCGGCAGCAAGATTTTTTGAAGATAATAGCAGCGATGAAACTAATTTGACTAATGATAATAGAAGTAGTAATTCAAACTCATCTGATTATTTTGAACCTGATCAGGATTTTATCGAGCAAGAAGCTGATTTTATTATTGAAATAATAAAAAACACAGTAACAAAAACAAATATAAAAGGATATGTTCAATATAATAACAAAAAATATCAGGCTGTTATTCCAAAGAATCATTGCACTTTGGAACTTCTTGGTAAAAGTGTTGGAGATGTCATCAGAGTAAGAACAACAAAAATTAATTTTGGGCAGTATGAGGTTTTGCCTATAGAATAATCATCAACCACCACAAAGGAGAAAATCATTTATGAATGAATTTGATATAGCAACAGCGATTTCACGACTTGAAACATTTTCTATGCCATATGGTGCTGAGAAGGAAATAGAGTATATGATTTCTGATAAGCTTACCAAGATGGGCATATATCATCACAGCACAAGCAGAGTTAAGACAAAAGAGTCCCTTGGGCATAAAATCGGATCCGGTAAGTACAATACCAATAAAAAAACAGAGGATTATTCGCTTGAGTGCAGTGACAAGATTCAAGATCTTATCGGTATCAGAATACTTGTATATTTTGTTGAAGATATAAATATTGTAGAAAAGGTTCTTGAAGATATGTTTGGCAAGGGAGCCTGGTCAAAGTCCAATCATAGTTCGGGAGAATTTGATCCTACTAAGGTAAATGGTGTATTTAGACTCAATAAAGCATTGAGAGTAAATGGTTCTGAAAGATGGAATGATATATGTGTTGATGATACATTCGAGGTGCAGATAAAGACTGTTCTTTTCCAGAGCTGGCATGAGATAGAACATGATATGAGATATAAAAATAAGGAGCTTTGGAAAGATTTTGATAAAATGGGCAGGAAGTTTAATTCGATTTTGGCTACGCTTGAGCTTTGCGATGATTCAGTTACTTCCATACTTGAAGATCTTTCGTATAGCTGTTACAAAAAGGCTCAGGAAGAGGTAGAAAGTGACGTTTGGTATCTTGAAAGCGTGATAAAGACACATTTAAGAATAAAGCTCCAGAGTACCAGAAAAGTCTTTTCTGATTTTCTTGATAATTCCAATCTTGACTATGATTTAGAATTAGATGATGCAATAAAAAAATGCGATGGAAAAGCTTTATTTAAAAGATATTTAACCTGGAAAATTAATACATTGGAAGAAGATGAGATTAATCATCTTATTGGAGTATTTTCAAGCAAGAGTTTTATGAAGCGTGTTATAAAAACTAAGAGAAATTCTGTTGTTTTAAAACTTATTGATTATGATAATCTTCCTTTAAATGTCTTTACTATTTCTATATTGGTATATCTGTATCATTATCAATATAAGGACTCTGAGCCGGATGATTTAAATGTCATTAAGGATAAGCTTTATATATTTTTAAGAAGAGAAAAAAACTTCAATAAAAATGTAGGAAGGCATATATGTAAATTTAAAACTTATCCTATATTTCAGCGCCGCTTTGATGTTTATCCTGCACAGCATGTAGGAGATGAAATATCATCAGAGAAAGTTTTTAGAAATACTTTTAATTATATAAAAAAATGGCTTGCAGACAAGCTTGATGATTATGATTTTGGTGATGAAGAAAGAACGGGTTTTGATAAGTTTTGTAACCTTTTTGATGACGAGGTTGTTGCATTGGAAGAGGATAGATATGAGTTCACTCTTTCATCAGAGTATGATATAAGGGCGCTTTATGTACCGAAGCTTAAGACTGCAGCAATTAAGATAGCTGAACCTGGCAGTGACAGCATAGGAAATGATAGACAGTTTGGTAGATTTTATTTTACCAATATTTCTATCAGCGACAATGGAAGCTTTGTGGAACTTGCAGTAAAGGTTGAGTGTCAGGAACCGGAGAAAAATATAATCAAAGCAGTTTCTACCAGACCGTTATTTATACATGAATTATTTAAGGATAATGATATTGATATAACCGAACACGGTGTTGGTCTTTCGTTTAAATGGTTTAAAAAGATTGATGACAAGGGGAAGTTCACATCACGTCCATACGTTATAAACTTAGATGGAGATGAAGAATTAAATAAAATCAAAAATGTTTTTTTTGAGGATAGACGTGATATACTGCCGGTTATATTTGTAAATGTAGATAAATTGAAGAGTTTTGATTTATCTGATAATGTATCCAAACCATATTTTAGCATCAATTATCTTACAGACAGGATGTTTGGATATGCTCATGTGATTTCCTATAACAATGAAAATGTTGATAAAATTAAGGAAATTTTCAAGGATAATGATAAGGTAAAAGCAGCTATTGAGGATAGTTCGATATTTGCAGCGGTTGATAAAGGCTATTCCATAGAGTGTTTTAATATCAATGATTATAGGGACTATATTGCATTTTCAAAGAAGGTTGAGGAATATATAAAAACCATGATGACGGAACGCACCTATAGCTTTGATAATGTTTTGTTTTTTAGAGAGTTAAAGAATGCTTATTATAAATCAAAGTCCAATGAAAGAGATACAATAATAGGACTTGAAAAAGAGATTGAAGAACTTAAGAAAGCCTATGAGCAAAAGATAGATGAATTAAATAGAAGGCTTAAGGAAAATAATTAATAATATCAAAATAAAATAGCCTATGATATGTACATTCTTACGGTTTTATCCGTTAGATAGGATACATATCATAGGCTTTTTTATTTTTGAACCATAAGTGAATATGCTTTCAAAATTTATAATAATATAATTCTATGTGTAACAGGAAAAGAAAAGATTTTATGACTGCATGGATTTAAATTCCATATGATATACGCAGTAAGAAAGGAGATTGTTATGTACGGATTAATTAAAGAAACAGAAAAAGGATATAGCACTCAGAGTGCAGATGACATTTTATTTACAAATAGAAGGTTATTTATTGACAGAGAGATTAGCAGTGAATATGTGGATGAGATTATAACGGCACTTATGGTACTTAGCATAAGTGGAGATGAGGAAATAACTCTATTTATAAATACGCCCGGAGGAGAGGTGCTGAGCGGTCTGGCACTTTATGATTATATTTTGGGTATGAATGTACCGGTAAGGACAGTTTGCGTAGGAGGAGCATATAGCATGGGTGCGATTATTTTTCTTGCAGGTGATAAAAGAGAGATGCTTCCTCACACACGGATTATGATTCATGATCCTGCATATAGCAGTAACAATATCGGTGGAAAGAAACCGCATGAGATACTTAAACAGGTGGATAAGCTGATGGAAAGCAGAGAGTCTCTTGCTAAGATTATAGCTGAAAGGACAGATAGGGATATTGAGGAGATTTATAAGCTTACCATGGAGGATTCATATTTTAATGTAGATGAGGCAATAGAGTTTGGAATAGCTACAGGTGTATATAAGGTAGCATAGAGGAGGGATTTGTATGAGTAAGATTAAATATAATTATGATTATTTACATAGAGGTGAGCGTATTCTTGCCAATGGAGTTAGTGTTTCAAATGATACACATTTAACAGGATTAAATAATAATGACATGATAATTGGACCAAGTGGTTCAGGAAAAACAGGCGGATATATAATACCAAATCTTCAGAATCCTGATGGCAGTATTATAGTTTCAGACACAAAGGGAAGACTTTCCAAGATGTTTTCTGCTGATCTTAAGGCTAAAGGCTACAAAGTAAGCGTACTTGATTTTGTTAATCCTAAAAAGTCAGTAGCCTATAATCCGCTTGGATACATCAGAAGATATAGTGATGGCAGGATAAATGAACAAGATGTTAGTACTCTTTCTGCTATGATTCATCCGATAACCAAGCAAAATGATATTTATTGGGATCTTTCTGCAAGAAGATATATATCATTACTTATAGGATTTGTTCTTGAAACGGAATATATGGATAATTCTATTGCAACAATGAAACGTGTTGCAGCGATACACAGACTTTGCAGAGATGGGAAAGGAGTTGAAATTATAAATAAATTTGCAGCTTTAAATCCTGACAGCTTTACATCAAAGATGCTTGGAGCATTTGGAAATATGAGTGACATACCTAAGACATGGAATTGTATACTTGATACGGCTAGTAATAGTATCTATCTCTTTGATTATGAGGAGTTTTCGCCTATTTTTGGCAAAGGAAAAACATATGATTTAACTAAGATTGCTAGAGAAAAGACAGTGTTTTTCCTTAATGTATCTGATACAGACAGCTCAATGGACATATTTACAACGTTATTTCATTCACAGGTGTTTCATTCCCTTATAAGCTATGCTGATTCTAAACCAAACGGAGTACTTCCTATACCTGTTAGGATGATTCTTGATGATTTTGCTGCTTCAACGGTTATAGATAATTTTGATAAGCTTATATCTGTCATACGTTCAAGAGAGCTTTCTGTCAGTATTATTCTTCAAAGTATATCACAACTTGAGTCAATCTACAGTAAACCCGAGGCATCTACGATTATTAACAACTGTGACCATATTCTATATCTGGGAGGTCATGATTTAGATACTGCTGATTTTATGTCGGCACATGCCAATAAACCTAGAAATACCATAATGTGCATGCCTCATACACATGCATATCTTTTGACCGAAGGTCAGCCGGCAAGATTTGTTGAGAGGATTAAGCCATATAGTACGTTGGTGGATGAAAAAAATGAAGTAAAAAGTAAAAGTAAGGAGAGGGATGATAAAGAAGAAAGATAAAAGGCTGTATAAATAAAATTTAGATCTAAACAGAATGGAGGAAGGTAATTAGATAAATATTAAATCACTTGACAACTTAATTACATAATCATATAATCGTTAGCGAAACAGGAGTGCTTAATGAATTAGGCTGAGAGATGGTCTGTATCGACTGTCAATCCTTGGGAGTATCCCTTTACCTGATCCGGATAATGCCGGCGGAGGAAGTTTGCTTTTTCTTTATATGAGTTTATGGGCTTACTTCCTATTGGATTGGAAGTAAGCCTTATTTTATGCACAGAGTTACCGAAAGGAATAGTTAAAATTTAAAAAATGGAGGAAATATAATGAATGCAAATGTAGCTATTCAGGTTCTCCCTGCTGTTCAGGGTGATGATGAAATTGTAAGAGTTGTGGATGCTGTTATCGACTATATCAAAAGTACAGGTGTTAATTATTATGTAGGTCCGTGCGAGACAGCGATGGAGGGTGATTATGAGGAGCTTATGGATATAGTTAAGCACTGCCAGTATATCGCAATCGAGGCAGGTGCGCCGAGTGTTATGAGCTATGTAAAGATTACCTATAAACCTGATGGAGAAAAGCTAACAATAGAAAGAAAAACAGCAAAGCATCATAAAAATGATATTCTTAAGAAGATGAAGAGCGCATAATGCGTAGTTTATGACGTAAATGTTTCATTTTAGATAGTTATAGAATTGTTGTTTGATGAAGGCAGGATTATATGTCAAAAAAGTATCGTGATAATAAAAATAAAAAATATATGGATGTTGTAGTTCCTTGTGTCGTACTTGTGATTGTGCTTGTTATATGGCAGCTTGCCTGTACATTTTCACTTGTACCGTCATATATGCTTCCATCACCGGTAAGAGTAGTTAAGGCATTTATAAATGATTTCGATCTGCTTATGGAACATGCTAAAACCACACTTACAGAGGCAGTACTTGGTATGGTGTTGGGTATATTGCTTGGATTTGTAAGTGCTGCACTCATGGACGCATTTAAAGTAGTAAGACAGGGACTTTATCCATTGCTGGTTTTAACCCAGACTATTCCGCCTGTTGCCATAGCACCGCTTTTGATACTGTGGTTTTCATATGGTATCGCACCTAAGGTGGTCTTGGTTGTATTGGTATCGTATTTCCCGATAGCAATTGGTCTTTTAGAAGGCTTTGAATCTGTGGATTGTGATTTGGTATTTCTTATGAAATCCATGAATGCGAGCAGATGGCAGATATTCTGGCATGTAAAGTTTCCGTCAGCCTTGGGAGAATTCTTCTCAGGACTTAAAATCGCAGCCTCCTACTCGATAGTAGGTGCAGTGATAGCAGAGTGGCTGGGAGGTTTTAACGGTCTGGGCGTTTATATGACCAGGGTTAAAAAGTCTATGTCATACGACAAGATGTTTGCAGTTATATTTTTTGTATCTGCTATAAGTCTTATACTTATGGCAGTAATCAAGCTTATTCAAAAAAAGGCGATGCCTTATAAATATATCAGAAAACAGGATGAATAAGATGATAATTACAACAAGATTGTTAATTCCTTACTGGCTGTAAGGGTTATTAACCATAAATATATTGTAGTTTAAAAGGAGAAAAAATGTATGAAAAATGTTAGAGGAAAGCTAAGAAAAACACTAATTCTTACCATTGTGGCAGCAATGATGATCAGTTTATGCTCATGTGGTAAAAAGAAGAAGTCTGAGAAGGATATGAAGGATATAACCCTTGTGCTTGATTGGACACCTAATACTAACCACACCGGATTTTATGTGGCTTTGAGTGAAGGCTATTATGAGGATGCAGGATTAAATGTAACTATAATTCAGCCGCCTGAAGACGGAGCAACTATGATGGTTGCATCCGGAGATGCAGAGTTTGGTATAGATTTCCAGGATTACCTTGCACCTGTATATACTTCAGAGGATGATATACCTGTTACAGCTGTAGCAGCTATCTTGCAGCACAATACTTCAGGTATTATCTCTCTTAAAGAGGATAATATTGCTACTCCTAAGGGGCTTGAAGGCAAGAATTATGCTACTTGGAGTCTTCCTGTTGAGCAGGCTATGATTGAAAATATAGTTGAAGCAGATGGCGGAGATTATTCAAAGGTTAATCTTATACCGGAGTATGTAACTGATGAGGTTGCCGCACTTAAACAGGATATAGATGCTATCTGGGTTTATTATGCATGGGCAGGTATCGCAACTGAGATAGCAGGACTTGATACCAATATGATTTATTTTAAGGATATAACTCCGGAGTTTGATTACTATAGTCCTGTAATTATATCAAATACCGAATGGCTTTCTGAAAATGAAGATACTGCAAAGGCATTTCTTGAGGCAACCAAAAAGGGATATGAATATGCTATAGATAATCCTGATAAAGCTGCTGAAATCCTTTGCAAAGAGGTGCCTGAATTAGACGAGGAGCTTGTAAAAAAGAGTCAGGAATGGATTTCAAGTGAGTATAAGGCTGAAGTAGATAAATGGGGATATATAGATAAGGCAAGATGGGATGCATTTTATAAATGGCTTTATGATAATGATTTATCAGATGAAATTCCGTCAGGCTATGGATTTACCAATGATTATTTACCGGAGTAGTATTTCTGTTTACAAATATTTATTGTGTTTTATGGTTGATTTTTGAAGAGTTAAAGTGTATCGGAGAAGTAAAAATGCAGAAGATTCTTTGTGCCAACAACATATCAAAATCTTATGGTGAAAAGGAAGTTTTAAAGGATATTAATCTAACATTAGATGAAGGTGAGCTTGTATGCCTGCTTGGAGTAAGCGGAGTAGGAAAAACCACGCTTTTCAATATCTTATCCGGTCTTATGAAGCCGGATAGCGGTAAGGTGCTTCTTAAGGGCGAGGATATAACAGGAGTTTCCGGTCATATAAGTTATATGCTTCAAAAGGATTTACTGCTGCCTCACAAGATTGTGCTGGATAATGCAGCGCTTCCGCTTGTTATATCTGGCATGAGTAAAAAAGAAGCAAGAGATAAGGCTGCGTCATATTTTGAACGTTTTGGTCTTTTGGGTACTGAGAAAAAATATCCTGTTCAGCTATCAGGAGGTATGAGACAGAGAGTGGCACTTTTAAGAACCTATCTTTGCGGTAATTCGGTGGCATTGTTAGATGAGCCGTTTAGCGCTCTTGATACTTTGACAAGGTCTTCTGTGCATGAATGGTACCTTAAGGTTATGGAGGAGATTAAACTTTCAACTATATTTATTACGCATGATATAGATGAGGCGATTCTTATATCAGACCGCATCTGTATATTGAAGGGACAGCCTGCCGGTATCACAGATGAAATAGTGATTGATGAGCCAAAACCAAGAGGACAGGATTTTGTGCTTTCGGATAAATTTTTGGAGTATAAGAGAAGAATTAAGCTTATGTTATAATTAGTTTTTTCGATAAATATATTTCGGTTCATAAAGGTATAAAAAGTGTATATCTTCATAAATTGAAAAACTTATCGAGATGTTTGGGAAGAATCCGATATTATCCGTCGTAAGCCAAAAAGCATTAAAAGGTTTATTACGGTATAACTTGTAAACATACCCATGGCATATGCGTTTAAGCCGTAATTTGGAACCATTAAAAATATAAAGCAAATTCTTATGGATATACCGATTACGTTGCAAATTAGCGCAAAAAAGGATTTATCTATTCCATTTAATATGGATGTCAGATTTCCTGAAGTATATATAAGAGGACAAAGCAGGCAGAGCTTTTTAAGCAGTATGCCTGCTTCTTTGCTTTTAAATGCGACTTCGCACATTGGTATACCGAGTACGTAAAAGCCTGCAGAGGCCGATGCACCGAGAAATAGACAGAATACTATACAGTTTTTGAGAGCTTTATTTATAGCCCTTATATCCTTCCTGGCATTTGCGTATGATATCGCCGGCAGAAGCATAGTCGATAAAGAAGTGGTAATAGTTGCCGGGAAAAGTATAAACGGTATGACGATACCGGTTACTATTCCAAACATTTCCAACGCCGTGTCACTGTCGTTGTAGTAATAAAACAGCATCGCCGGCATAATGATTGCTTCTAAAGTTGAAAATAATGTGAAAATTAAATTGTTTATTGTAATAGGAATTGCATCATTTTTGAAATATTGAAGGACATCCTTTTTTTCTTTTGGAGTCAAATTTTCTTTTTCTGTTTCTTTTTCTGATTTTTGATTATTTAGGTTAATATTGTTTTTAGAATTAATAAATGTATTGTTTTTATTGTATAAACTGATATTACTTGTTTTAATTCGGTTTACATAATATATAACGATTGATATAACTGTCGCTGAAACTTCACCGATAACGACAGCAATCACTGCGAGAACAGCATTTACCTTATCAGCCATTACAAAAAGTGAAAGAATATATGCTGCTGATATACGTATTATCTGTTCTATAAGGTGTGAAAATCCGTGATACCCCGGCTTGTCAATTCCTATGAAATAAAAGTTTATACAGGATTTTACGGCTACAAAGGGCATAGCTATGGTTATAATGCGGAGCAGTATGCCACAGTCAGTATTTTTAAGAAGCTTATAGCTTATAAGGTCGCTGTAAAGATATATTGTTAGAGCTAGTATGAGGCTTAAAATTGTTGATATACATATGGATAGTTTGAATATGTAATCGGCTTTTGTTTTGTTTCCTTTTCCTATATAATATGAGGTTTGTTTAGTCAATGTTGTAGATATACCTTGAGAGCAGCAGGCGAATACAAACATATATATTGGAAATATTAATTGATATTTTCCAAGTTCAACCACACCGATAAGTCTTGTCAAAAATATTCTGTTATAAAAGCCGAGTATTTTAGTAAGAAGTCCGGCGATTGTAAGGATTAAAGTTCCTTTGATAATTGTTTTCTTTGACATGGGCAGATTTCGATATGTATTGGAATTTATTATATTATATTAAATTTTGTTGTTTTTATTCTTTTCAATTTAAACTCCTATTGACATAGTAGGAGTTAGATATTATAATCTAGAAATTGAAGATATTATTTGAGTTTAAGTATATGATTTGAACTTGAGTATATGATTTGAACTTCAGTATATGATTTGAGCTTGAATATATAATTTGAACTTGAATATATGGTTAAAAAATAATTATATAATTTGATTTTTTTCTTTTAAAAAGGATGTGATATATATGATGGTTTCAACGAAGGGCAGATATGCCTTAAGGGTTATGATTGATTTGGCCAAGCATAACACCGGAGGGTTTATCAGTCTTAAGGATATGTCGGAAAGGCAGGATATATCCCGTAAATACCTTGAAAGTATAATGAGTGGTCTTTCCAAGCATAATCTGGTTGAAAGCGCTATGGGTAAGGATGGCGGATACAGATTAAACAGAAAACCCGATGAATATAAGGTTGGAGAGATACTTAGGGTAACTGAAGGAGATTTGGCTCCGGTCGCCTGCATAGCACAGGACGAGAAGAAATGTGAGATGACAAGTCTTTGCAATGCGTTTCCGTTTTGGCAGGGACTTGCATCAAAAATAAATGAATATATAGACAGCTATACATTGCAGGATTTTCTGGATGTTGATGATAAAGCAAAAAGCTGCGTGTGAACTAAAAAGAGCTGATACAGACTATTCAACATCTGGGTATGATTATAAAACAAAGCTGACACATAATAAACAAAATAATTTGAATAAAATTAATTATAAGAAAGGCATAAGGATATGAATAACGAAAAATTATTGGAAGTAAAAGACTTACATGTCAGTGTAGGAGATAAGGAAATATTAAATGGTGTAAACCTTGAGATAGGAACCAATGAAACCCACGTGCTTATGGGACCAAACGGAACCGGTAAGTCAACCCTCGGTTATGCTATATGCGGTAATCCAAGCTATAGTGTAACAGGCGGAGACATCATATTTGACGGAGAAAGTATAGTGGATATGGCTGTGAATGAAAGAGCTAAGAAGGGTATATTTTTATCCTTCCAGAATCCTCTTGAGGTTCCGGGTGTTACACTTTCAGCATTTATAAGAAGTGCACTTGAACAAAAGACAGGTAAGAGAATGAAATTGTGGGATTTCAAGAAAAAGCTTAAGGAAACAATGGAGCTTCTTTCTATGGATGAGTCCTATGCTGAGAGAGATTTAAATGTAGGTTTTTCCGGTGGAGAAAAGAAAAAGGCAGAGATACTTCAACTTCTTATGCTTGAGCCAAAGCTTGCAATACTTGATGAAACGGATTCAGGTCTTGATGTAGATGCAGTTCGTACAGTTTCAAACGGAATAAAAATATTTAAGGAACGCTGTGAGGGTTCACTTTTGATCATAACCCACAGTACAAAAATACTTGAAGCACTGACCGTTGATACCACTCATATCATGGAAAACGGAATCATAGTAAAAGAAGGAGATGCCTCTCTTGTAGAAGAGGTAAACGCAACAGGATTTCAGGAACTTGAAATTTAATCTCAAACAACCGGATGTTAGGAGAAATAAAATATGGAAGAAAAAACATACGTTGATGACATAGACAGAAGCATATACGATATAAAGGATGTCGAGGATGACGACTTTCGTATGCAGGAGGGCCTTACCGAGGAGATAATAAAAAAGCTCTCTGACGAAAAGGATGACCCTGAATGGATGAGAGAGTTCAGACTTGAGTCTTTAAAGATATACAACGAGTTAAAGGTTCCGGATTGGGGACCATCCATAGAAGGACTTGATATGGATCATATTGCAACTTATGTCAGACCTAAGAGCAATATGGAAAATACCTGGGAAAATGTTCCGCAGGATATCAAGGAAACCTTTGAAAGACTCGGAATCCCACAGGCAGAACGTAAATCCCTTGCCGGAGTCGGAGCACAGTATGATTCCGAACTTGTATATCACAATGTTAAGGATGAAGTAGCCGAACAGGGTGTTATATATACCGATATGGAAAGTGCCATGAAGGGCGAATACGCAGATATGGTTAAGGAGTATTTTATGAAGCTTGTAACTCCGAGAGACCACAAATTTGCGGCACTTCACGGAGCGGTTTGGTCGGGTGGTTCATTTGTTTATGTTCCGAAAAATACTGATGTATCCATACCACTTCAGTCGTATTTCAGATTAAATGCTAAGGGTGCCGGACAGTTTGAACATACACTTATAATCGTTGATGAGGGAGCAAACCTCCACTTTATAGAAGGATGTTCTGCACCAAAATACAATGTTGCAAATCTTCACGCCGGCTGCGTTGAGCTATATGTTAAGAAAAATGCCAAATTAAGGTATTCAACTATAGAAAACTGGTCAAAGAATATGTACAATCTTAATACAAAAAGAGCAGTTGTTGAAGAAGGCGGCGCTGTAGAATGGGTTTCCGGTTCATTTGGTTCACATGTCGGATACCTTTATCCTATGAGTGTTCTAAAAGGCGATAATTCAAGAATGGAATTTACAGGCGTTACATTTGCAGGAAACGGACAGAATCTTGATACAGGAGCAAAGGTGGTTCATATAGGCAAAAATACAAGCTCTTACATGAATACCCGTTCCATAAGCAAGAGTGGCGGAATCAGTACCTTTAGAAGCAGTGTTGTCGTACAAAAGAGCGCAACGGGTGCTAAGTCTGCTGTTTCGTGTGAGTCACTTATGCTTGATTCGGATTCACGTTCGGATACAATTCCGGCTATGGATATAAGAACCAAGGATGCAAATATCGGACATGAAGCAAAGATAGGAAGCATAAGCGATGATGCGGTGTTTTATCTTATGAGCCGCGGCATGAGTGAGGAGGATGCAAGAGCACTTATTGTAAGCGGGTTTGCGGACAATGTATCCAAGGAGCTTCCGCTTGAGTATGCTGTTGAGATGAACAATCTGATAAGACTTGAGATGAAGGGCAGCATAGGTTAGGATGCATGGAGGTAATATAGATGACTAATACAGATAGAAATATAATAAAAGGCGAAAAAAATGCCGATGCCAAGGATGTATTAAATATAAATGCCATGCCTGCCAAGACCTGGTACTGGCTTGGGGTAAATTCATCAGATCTTTCATGGAATAATTCTGATGAGACATCACTTGGAGAAAATATTATAACTGCGGAAGCAGGACGGAAATATCCTGATGTAATTTTTAGCTTCAAAGATGTGGCTACATTGTACAATAATAAAAAATTCACAATAAATGCAGCCGATGACAGCGAGGTTTGTGTGATTGTAAATCTTAATACAATCAATAATATAAAAGTTTATTATGACATTAAGGTTGGCAAAAATGCAAAGGTAAAGCTTATAGAGCTTTGTAAGGTGGATGAAAACACATTTTACAGTGATATTAATACATCCTGTGAAGAAGCTGCAAAGTTCGAGCTTATTCATATGTTTGCCGGTAAAGGCAATGAGGCAGATAAGTCAAAGATGGGAGAGATTTACTCAAACGTCAAAGTCGATCTTGTCGGAGATAAGTCTGATTTCACATATAATATGGGATATCTGGCTCAGGGCTATGATAATTTTGATTATAATATTGCCGTAAATCATATAGGTAAAAAGACTAATTGCGACATCAAGGCAAATGGTGCCTTAAAGGAAAATGCACATAAGGTTTTCAGAGGAACAATTGATTTTAAGACCGGTTCTTCCGATTCAGTCGGTGCTGAAACAGAAACCGTCCTTATGTTGGGTGAGGAGGTTGTTAACAAAACTGTTCCGGTTATTCTTTGTTCGGAAGAAAATGTATCCGGTACACATGGAGCATCCATCGGTGAGCTTGATGAAGAGACATTGTTTTACTTTGAGTCAAGAGGCATAGATAAAGAAAAAGCCGAAAATATTATGGCAAGAGCTTCCATAGAGAGATTAACAGGCTTAATTGATAATGAAAAGGTAAATGATATCATAGAAAAGACACTGCAGGATGTACTTGGCGAGGAATGATATCACCTGATATTTGCAGCTGATATTTTTGATATATTAAAATGAATTTACAGGAGGTACATTATGATGCCTGATATAAATGAGATTAGAAAAGAATTTCCGATATTTGAAAATATGAAATCCGGTGAGGTTCTTCCGTTTGCGTATCTTGATAATGCAGCTACGTCACACAGACCAAAGTGCGTTATAGATGCAGAGATGGAGCTTTATGAAAAGCACAATGCCAATCCGCTTCGAGGCTCATATCCGTTAAGTGTTGAGGCAACGGATATATATGAAAATGCCAGAAAGAGTGTACGAGACTTTATAAATGCATCGTCTGCTTCAGAGATTATATTTACAAGAAATACCTCTGAAAGTATTAATCTTGTAGCTTACAGCTACGGACTTACCAAAGTAAATGAAGGTGATGAGGTGCTTGTATCCATAATGGAACATCACAGTAACCTCCTTCCATGGCAGATGGTAACAAGAAAAAATGGTGCAACACTTAAGTTTATAGAGTGTGAGAGCGACGGAAGTGTTGATCTTGAAAAGGTAAAAGAGCTCATAACCGAGAAAACAAAGATAGTAGCCATAACTCATGTTTCGAATGTTCTTGGATATGAAAATCCTGTTAAGGAGATAGCAAAACTCGCACATGAAAAGGGTGCGGTTATCGTGGTGGACGGTGCCCAGTCAACACCTCATATGAAGATAGATGTTAAGGATATGGATGTTGATTTCTTTGCATTTTCTGGACATAAGATGTTTGGTCCTATGGGAATAGGCGTGCTTTACGGAAAGGAAGATCTGCTTGATAAGATGCCTCCTTTTTTAACCGGAGGAGAAATGATAGATTCTGTTTCACGTTATGATGCGGTATATGCCGAGCTTCCTCATAAGTTTGAAGCAGGAACCGTAAATGCAGCAGGTGCGGCAGGACTTGATGCGGCTATCACATTTATGAAAAGAATCGGTTATGAATATATGCAGGAGCGTGAGCTTATGCTTACAAAACGAGCTTTGGACGGACTTGTTAAGATACCTCATATAATAGTCTATGGTTCCGATAAAGCCGAAAATCATACCGGAATTCTTACATTTAAGGTTGACGACGTGCATCCGCATGATGTAAGTGAGGTGCTTATAGCAGACAGCATAGCAATTCGTGCAGGACATCACTGCGCACAACCGCTTTTACAATACCTTGGAGTAAATTCTACCGCAAGAGCAAGTCTGATGTTTTATAACACAGAGGATGAAATAGATAGATTTTTAGAGAGTATTGCAACTATCAGGGAGCGTATGGGATATGGAAAATAGAAGCTTTTACAATGAAATACTAACGGAGCATAATATACATCCTGAGTTCAAATTTGATCTTGATGATGCGGATATTGTGCTTGAAGGTGTAAATCCAAGCTGTGGTGATGATGTCTGGCTTAAGCTTAAGATGGACGAAGATACTATAGTTGACGGAGCATTTATTGGAGATGGATGCGCTATATCACAAGCCTCTGCAGATATTATGCTTGGCATGGTAATTGGAAAAAAGAAGGATGAAGCCATTGCACTTGCAGACACTTTTGTAAAAATGATAAAGGGTGAAGCAAGTGAGGAAGAGATAGAAAGTCTTGAGGAAGCTTCGGCACTTCAGGATATCTCTCATATGCCTGCGCGTGTCAAATGTGCGGTCCTTGGCTGGAGAACGCTGAAAGAAGCACTGTCCAAATAAGTTTTCAGGATATGAATAGATATAGGTGTTTGACATAGGGCAAGGTACCGTGTCACACTGTATTACTTATGCATAATATAGTTATAAGATTAAGTTTAAAATTTTGACTGAGGAAAATGATATGGAGGATAAGAGGTTTGTATATATGGATCATGCGGCAACCACAGCGGTTCACCCTGACGTTGCAGAGGTTATGATTCCGTATTTTACCGATAAATTTGGCAATCCCTCGAGTGTTTACAAATTTGCTTCCGATAACAGGGAAGTAGTCAGCAATGCTAGAAGAACAATTGCTAAGACACTTAATGCCGATTATAGCGAGATATATTTTACCGCCGGAGGTTCCGAATCGGATAATTGGGCCTTAAAGGGGTATGCACTTTCACATAAGGACAAAGGCGGACATATTATTACAACCAAAATTGAACACCATGCCATACTTCATACTGCGGAATTTTTGTCGGATAATGGATTTGAGATAACTTATCTTGGCGTTGATGAAAACGGAATTATAAGATTAGAGGATTTAAAGAAGGCCATTCGTCCCGATACCATTCTTATATCTGTAATGTTTGCAAACAATGAAATAGGAACGCTTCAGCCTATAAAGGAAATAGGAGAGATAGCAAGGGCTAATAATATCGCATTTCATACAGATGCGGTTCAGGCATACGGACAGCTTCCTATCGATGTAAATGAGTTAAATATTGATATGCTTTCTGCCAGCGGTCACAAGCTCAATGGTCCAAAAGGCACAGGCTTTTTGTATGTGAGAAAGGGTATAAAGCTTGACAATCTCATCCATGGCGGACAGCAGGAACGCGGAAAAAGAGCAGGCACGGAAAATGTACCGGGTATTGCAGGACTTGGTAAAGCATGTGAGATTGCAAATTCATCATTGGAAGAAAGATTTAATCGTGAGACTTCTCTAAGAGACTATCTTATAGATAGAATTCTTATGGAAATTCCTTACGTCAGATTGAACGGACACAGAACAAAAAGACTTCCCAATAATGCGAATTTTTGTTTCCAGTTTACCGAAGGAGAGTCGATTCTTATCATGCTTGACATGGAGGGGATATGTGCTTCGAGTGGTTCTGCCTGCACATCAGGTTCACTTGACCCGTCACATGTGCTTATGGCACTTGGACTACCTAAAGATGTCGCAAAGGGATCGCTTAGATTAACGCTCGGTTATGAAAATACAAAGGAAGATGTAGACTATGTCGTTGATAATGTCAAGGCTGTTGTAAATAAGCTAAGAAGCATGTCACCGGCGTACGAAGACTATATAAAGAACAGCAGTTTCGGAGGTTCGACATGATTTTTCCTGATTATCATTTGCATTCATCATTTTCATCTGACTCAAGTGCAGATATGATGGACAATATCAAAAACGCAAAAGAAAATGGATTAAGCTCAATATGCATAACAGACCACTATGACATAGATTTCCCTGTCAGAGAAGATGAGCCGGAGATGGATTTTCAGTTAGACCATGAGGCTTATTACAAATATATGAGTGAATTAAGAGATAAGCTTGCTCCGGATTTTGATTTAAGAATAGGCGTTGAGCTCGGCCTTATGCATGAATCAAAGGATAAGTGTCAGTCCTTTGTCGATGAGCATCCTGATTATGATTTTTTCATTTCAAGTATTCATGTGGTAGATATGCTTGATCCTTATTATCCGGAATATTTTTCTGATAAGACGGAAAAGGAAGGGTATCTAAGATATTTTGAAACGATTCTTGAAAATGTAAAAGAATACGACGGATATAACGTGTACGGACATCTTGATTATATATTAAGGTGTGGACCGAATAAAGCAAAGTATTTTGATATCAGGGATTATTATGATGTATTTTATGAGATACTAAAAACTATTATCGAGCGTGGCAAGGGTATAGAGCTTAATACCGCGGGCTTATATAAGGGTCTTGGTTTTATACATCCTCATAAGGATATTCTTAAGATATATAAGGAGCTTGGTGGAGAGATAATCACGGTAGGTAGTGATTCCCATGATGCGAAGCACGTGGGATATGGCTTTGATATAGCAAGAGATATGCTGCTTGACATGGGATTTAAGTATTACTGTACATTTAAAAGACAGGAAGCGACATTTAATAAGATAATTTAATATATAAAAATGAAAGCTTTGAACATATGTTTGAGGCTTTTATTTTGTTAAAAGGATGTTTTAAAAATATTTGTCGTAAAAAAAAGAACAATTTACCAATTTTACACTTGAATTATATGTAAAAAAAAGGTATTATTAATTTGTGATTTTTCACAAGATTATTTACTGCGCGCCTAGCAGTATTAATAAACATTATTATTCAAAACTTAGGAGGAATAAAAAATGGCAGTAAAAGTAGCAATTAATGGTTTTGGACGTATCGGTCGTCTTGCATTCAGACAGATGTTTGATGCTGAAGGTTATGAAGTTGTAGCAATCAACGATTTAACAAAGCCTTCAATGCTTGCACACTTATTAAAGTACGATTCATCACAGGGTAAGTATCAGTATGCTGATCAGGTTTCAGCTGATGATGAGGCAGGTACAATCACAGTATGTGGCAAGACTTTAAAGATTTATGCTGAGGCAGACGCTAGCAAGCTTCCTTGGGGTGATCTTGATGTAGACGTAGTACTTGAGTGTACTGGTTTCTATGTATCAAAGGCTAAATCACAGGCTCATATCGATGCAGGTGCTAAGAAGGTTGTTATTTCAGCTCCGGCTGGTAATGATCTTCCTACAATCGTTTACAGCGTAAACGAGAATACATTAACTAAGGATGATACAATCATCTCTGCAGCTTCTTGTACAACTAACTGCTTAGCTCCAATGGCTAAGGCACTTAATGATTACGCTCCAATCCAGTCAGGTATCATGTCAACTATCCATGCTTACACTGGTGACCAGATGGTACTTGATGGACCACACAGAAAGGGCGATTTAAGAAGAGCACGTGCTGCAGCTGTAAATATCGTTCCTAACTCAACTGGTGCTGCAAAGGCAATCGGTTTAGTTATCCCAGAGTTAAATGGTAAGTTAATCGGTTCTGCACAGAGAGTTCCTGTACCAACCGGTTCAACTACAATCTTAACTGCAGTTGTTAAGGGTGCTAACGTAACTAAGGAAGGCATCAACGCTGCTATGAAGGCTGCTGCATCAGAGTCATATGGTTACAATGAGGATCAGATCGTATCTTCAGACGTAATCGGTATGAGATATGGTTCATTATTTGATGCAACTCAGACTATGGTAGCTCAGATTGCAGATGACCTTTACGAGGTTCAGGTAGTTTCATGGTATGATAACGAAAATTCATATACTAGCCAGATGGTTAGAACTATCAAGTACTTCGCAGAGCTTGCATAATTATTGCTATAGAAAAGCTAGGCCTAAGAGGTCCGGTCTATTTGGACCGGACCTTTAATTCTTTATAAGTGAATTTGAAAGTCAATGATTTTCTATATTAACTTATATGATGATTAAAAAAATAAAATAATACATGAGGAGGACAAGTTAAAATGTCATTAAACAAAAAGTCAGTAGATGATATCAATGTAAAGGGACTTCGTGTACTTTGCAGATGCGATTTCAACGTACCACTTAAGGAAGGACAGATAACTGACGAGAATCGTCTTGTAGCTGCACTTCCAACTATCAAGAAGTTAATTGCAGATGGAGGAAAGGTTATCCTTTGCTCACATCTTGGAAAGGTTAAGACAGAAGAGGACAAGCAGACAAAGACTCTTGCACCTGTTGCAAAGAGACTTTCAGAGCTTCTCGGACAGGAAGTTAAGTTCGCTGCTGATCCTGAGGTTGTAGGACCAAATGCTAAGGCTGCTGTAGAGGCTATGAAAGACGGAGATGTTATTCTTCTTGAGAATACCCGTTTCAGAGCTGAAGAAACTAAGAACGGCGAAGCATTTTCAAAGGATCTTGCAAGTATCTGTGATGTATTTGTAAATGATGCATTTGGTACTGCACACAGAGCTCACTGCTCAAATGTTGGTGTTGCAAGCCTTGTTGATACAGCAGTTGTTGGTTACTTAATGCAGAAGGAAATCGATTTCCTTGGTAATGCAGTTGAGAATCCTGTAAGACCTTTCGTAGCTATCCTTGGTGGTGCTAAGGTTGCTGATAAGCTCAATGTTATCTCAAACCTTCTTGAGAAGTGTGATACATTAATCATTGGTGGTGGTATGGCTTATACATTCCTTAAGGCTAAGGGATATGAAATCGGTAAGTCACTTGTTGACGAGACTAAGATTGATTACTGTAAGGAAATGATGGAGAAGGCAGAGAAGCTTGGCAAGAAGTTATTACTTCCTGTTGATTCTGTTATGATTGATAACTTCCCTGATCCAATCGATGCTCCTGTTGAGACAGAAGTTTATGATGCAGATAAGATGTCAGCTGACAAGGAAGCTTGCGATATCGGACCTAAGACTATCGAGCTTTATTCAGAGGCTGTTAAGACAGCTAAGACAGTTGTTTGGAACGGACCTATGGGTGTATTTGAGAACCCAACCCTTGCTGTAGGTACTAAGGCAGTTGCAGCAGCTCTTGCTGAGACTGACGCTACAACAATTATCGGTGGTGGTGATTCAGCAGCAGCTGTAAATCAGCTTGGCTTTGGTGATAAGATGAGCCACATTTCAACCGGTGGTGGTGCTTCACTTGAGTTCCTTGAGGGTAAGGAGCTTCCGGGTGTTGCAGCAGCTAACGACAAATAAAGAAAGGATAAAGAAGAAATGGCAAGAAAAAAGATTATCGCAGGAAACTGGAAGATGAATATGACTCCAAGTCAGGCTGTTGCTCTTGTAAAGGAGCTTGAGCCGCTTGTAAAGAATGATGCAGTAGATGTTGTATACTGTGTCCCTGCTGTAGATATTGTACCTGTTGTTGAGGCTGTTAAGGGTTCAAATGTACAGGTTGGTGCAGAGAATATGTATTTTGAGGATAAGGGTGCTTACACAGGCGAGACTTCAGCAGAGATGCTTGTTGATGCAGGTGTTAAGTATGTTATCATCGGACACTCCGAAAGACGTGATTACTTCAAGGAGGATGACGAGCTTCTTAACAAGAAGGTTAAGAAGGCATTTGAGGCAGGTCTTACACCTATCCTTTGCTGCGGCGAGAGCTTAGAGCAAAGAGAAATGGGCGTTACTATGGACTGGATCAGACTTCAGATTAAGTCAGACTTAAAGGATATCACTGCTGATCAGGTTAAAGAGCTTGTTATCGCTTACGAGCCTATCTGGGCTATCGGAACCGGTAAGACTGCTACAACAGAGCAGGCAGAAGAAGTATGTAAGGGTATCAGAGATTGCATAGCTGAAATCTATGATGCAGCAACAGCTGATGCAGTTCGTATTCAGTACGGCGGATCTGTTAATGCAGGCAATGCTTCAGAGTTATTTGCACAGCCTGATATCGACGGTGGTCTTGTAGGTGGCGCATCACTTAAGGCAGACTTTGGTAATATCGTTAATTACTAAAAATTACATTTTTTATTCCTAAAGAATAGATGAGGCGTATGGATTTTTCCATACGCCTTTTATAATTAAATGCTTTATATAATATGTTTATTATATTTGTTTAGCTGACAAAATCAGATAATATCCTGAAAAATTCATCCGGTTTGTCGTAGAAGCAAAGATGAGTTGCCGATGGAATAGTTACCATTTTCTTTTCAGGTGCTTTTATATCCTCAAAGCATTGTTTAAGAAGTTCAACAGGGCATGCAAAATCTTCATCGCCGTTTACAAATAAAACAGGTACTTCAAATTTTAAATTATCGGTAAAATCATAATTTATGAGAGTTTTATATGTACCCACCAATAAATTAAAATCAGATTTAAGCATTGCCTTTTTTTCTTTAAATTTAAGGAACGGAGACTTTAAAAGCTCCTTCACAGGAAACGGACGTGCATTTTTGGCTATATATTTTGAGCCGATAAAAGATAAGCTTTGTATGGACTTCATTAACTCTGCATTCATTTCGGGCTTTTTTGATATTTGCTTTAGTAATGTATCAATTATCTGCGTATCTGACGAACCGGACTCAGCTTCTTTTTTAAGCCAATCGCAGGAGTATTCAAGACCTTTTATATAATTTACATTTTGACCGATACCGATGTAATGCGATACATTTTCGGGATGCTTTTTTGCATATTCGCAGCCGATTACACTTCCCCATGAAAATCCGACAAGTATTATCTTTTCAAAGGTGTAAACAGTATGTAAATACTTTATTATTGCATCTATATCATTTATATAATCGGAAAGAGCTCCTGTCTTGGCAATTTCAGAAACCTTTGATTTGTTGGCAAGAAGTGTTTTACATGTATTCCTCTGGTCCCAGTTGACAACCGTAAATTTCTTTTCCCATTCGTTTTGCATAACGTGACAGAGACCTGCCATTGAGCCGCCGGGTCCGCCATGTAAAAACAGCAGGAGAGGAGCTTTTTTATCTGCTCCTCTTATCTGGATATACTGTTTAATACCATTGATTTCAGGATATTCATTTAGACATATTCCATTTTCTTTGTAGCAGTTAAGTATTTCGCTTTTTTTACTCATTTTTATTTTTCTCCTTTAGGCATTGACATAAGATACATATTTCTAAGCTTTGAATCCGTCGTTACTTCTTTGTTTTGATATTTTTCAAGAATCGAAAACATTTCTGCAAGCATGTCGGCAAAATCATTATCCGAAAGGGAAATAGCATAGTTTAGAACGAAAAGCTTATCTCTTTCAACATCGGCATCGTCGCTTTTGAAATAATTGTCGCAAAGACCAAAAAGCTGCATAAGTGTAAGCTTCATGATTTCCATACCGTCAGCGTTGTCTTTTGGTGGAGAAAGATATATGTTTTTAATTGCATATACATTTTCAATCTGTCCGCGAACCTTATGGCTGTCAATTATTTCAATGACATCTGCGTTTAGCATTTTTTCGATTTTTCTGTAGACCGTAGCTCTGGGTACATCCGGTGCTTCCGAAAGAATATCGGCAATTGTCATTTTGCCTTTTGTTCTTATTAATTGTATAAGCCGGTTAGATGCGGGGTCGGTTAGTATTTTTATAATTTCTTTCATTTTACTAATCTCACTTTCTGATATTAGTGTAATGTATGTAATCTTTATTGTCAAGATTTATTTTAAAAATGAATTATCGTATTTTATTGGATGATTGTTGTGATACAATAAAAGAGGATAAGATTGGTTTTAATAATATTTATATTCAAGCAAAACAATGGGCTTTAAATCAAACTGTTGGAAGACCGGAAATTCAAAAATTTGTTGGTGCGCTTACTGGTAAACAAGCTCAAAAGGGATTATTTATTACAACAGCTAAGTATTCTTCTGAAGCTATAGAATACGCAGGAAATTTATTAGGTACAAAGGTAGTATTGATTAACGGAGTTGATTTAATGAAGCTAATGATAAATCATAATAGTGGGGTATCAATTGTACATAGTTATGAAGTTAAAAGAATTGATAGTGATTTCTTTGAAGATGAATTATAAGTAAGGCTTGCTTGACTTAAATTATTGCATATGTTATATTATTTACAGTTAAGAATGATAGTATGTGCATACAGCACAAACGAACCCCCAGTAGTTGCAGCTACTGGGGGTTCTTCACAATTTACAATTCTTTAATCACTCAATATAAATAGCCAATATTTTAATAGAATCTACTTCGGAGCAGCCTTTATAGCCTTCTCTGATATTATATATTCAAAGCTTGTATCAAGGTTTTCAGGAAAGAGAAGATAAAATGTATCGTCTTCATTTTTAGTGTATTTTCCCATATACTCCATATAAACAAGATTTTTAGCTATATATAAGAAGTTATCAAAATTATCGTTTAGTGATTTGTCTAAATCCTTTAAGTTGTCCTCTGCATCGACAGGAGTACAGAATTCCTGATTTGCAATCTTAGTCCTTATCTCAAGTATGGATAGAGGATTACCGTTTTCATCAACCCAGTACATATTGTTGGTTATATCGAGCATAATCCACTTGTTATAGGTGGAATCCCAAACCTCATTAACCACGTGGCAGTCGCCGTCGTATTTTGAGTTCGGCATAATCCATACCTTTCTTGAATATATACCGAGTGCCAGGCACATTTCATTGAGTATCTGGGCCTTGTTACGGCAGTTTATTCCATGCTTTTTATTGTCAAGGCTGTATTCAAGCAGGCTTAAGGCGTTCATATCAACGTGATTATCATAATCACTTTTATGCTTTAATCTTGGGGCAAATTCGTTCATAAGATTTTTTGCCTTCTCAAATTCACTGCCGTCTTTGGCTATATTAATTAAATCATATTTTTCAAGGAGTTCCTTATATTCTGCGTTGTCAAAATCATAGATTATTTCATAATCATTTCCTTCTTTAAACTCTAACTGATTATATAAAATGCCGCTCTCCATAATGTATATTTCATTGGGTGACTGCTGGTAGGACATATAAAATAAGCTGTATCCTCCAAAGAATGCAACATATATTATAAAACCAATGCTTAAAATCAGCAGTAGACCAAGCACTGCAAATAAGATTTTATATATCTTTTTCATTTTAATTTTATCCTTAAAAAGTATTCAAAATGGAAATATGCTTTTAATATTCTAAAAAAATTAAAAACTAATGAAATTATAACATTTCGATATGATTTATTCATCTGTTTTTTTATTAATTGTAAAAATTATATAGAGTATGCTATACTAAAACATATTTAATGATTGAAAGTGAGTATATAAATGGTTTGGCAGTATAATGAAGCACTTAAGGACAAACAGCCGGCTTATATAGCTATGCGTATTATAAGAATATTATGTTTTATAGGCTGGGTGTCTATCATATATTATTTTCTTAATGTTGATATATTTGCATCTGAAACAATAGCAGTTATTTTGGTTGCTTTGATTATTGTATGGGCCGCTTTATTTATTATAAATATGGTTAATAATAAAAACATATGGTATGCAGCAACTGCATTTTCATATAACTATAACAATAATTGTATATATAATTATGACATTAACAGCGATGCATTTCTTAATTTCACTAATCTTATGAATTATAAAATTTATAATCATTATTCAACAGGTGGTGTGGCACTGTTTTTTGTGCTTTCAGATAAGCTAAAGCTGAAGAAACTTCTTCGAACTGTCAGATATAATAATATAATTGGAAGAATTGTTGAAAGCGGAACGGAAGACCATGTCGCAATAAGAACTTACAGAGTCACCGGTATAAAAAAATATGACAGATATTTTCAGGTTTTCTTTACCTATGTATCAAATGGTAAAGAAATTGAAAAAATGGAGACGGTTTATGATATCATAAATAATTACGATGAACTGCTTTGTCTTTTTGAACAGAGAATGTCTGTAACTCAAAATGTATGTGCACGATGTGGAACGATTATGCAAAACGGCATATGCCCAAATTGTTGGAATAATGTAAAAGCACCGGATAGCAGACCAACAGGAAGAAAATATAATATAGGTATGGCGGTGATGGCTGCGGTTACAATATTAAGCTGTGTCATATGGTATATTTTATATATAAACATGATTTTACCGTCATTTGTAAATGGAATTTTATTCTTTTTGATTATGTATGAAATAATGGCATTTTTTATAATACTAAAAAAGAAGAAGGATGCCAATATCAGAAAATGAGATGTCAGGAGTAGATATGGATTACGATCAGATTTTTGATGTATTGTCAAAAAAACCGAATAAAATAGTATTCAGCAGTCAGGCTGATAAAACGTATAAATACAGAAAAACGGTTATTTCAAAGACTCATATTAAAGGAAAGGATGCTTATCAGATAGAACGTTTTACGGACAAGCAGGCTTTTCATGAGAATGTTGATTATGACAGACTTAAGAGTGTTGTGGAAGAACTGTTCCCTGATAATTACAGGCAGATTAACGTGTTTTGTGCAGATGGGGAATATGATTTTAAATACTCAAAGAAAGGGAAACTGTTATCCAATTTTCATAGAGCTAAAGGTGATGAAAGTAAGACAAATATTTCTAATTCAAACAATGAGTATAGTAATAAATCAGTAAATTCAAATTATGACATTTCTGATAAAAATAATGACAATATAAATAAAATAACTTATGATAATAATTCAATAATACATAAGGACGAAGCTTCATTATCCCACAACCGCAAAAAAAAATATCTTCTTCCTGAAGGCCCGGTTATTCCACCGTTGGTTGATTTGGGTATCTTCACCAAGGAAGGCAAAATAGTTAAGCCGATGTACGGAAAATACAGACAGAT
>JAFUGL010000085.1 GCA_017469405.1 Lachnospiraceae bacterium
AGTGTTTGTGTAATAGTTGTTATTAGGTTGGGGAACTTAACAATACAACAAAAATACGTTAAACGCTACTTTTATTTTTGGGAAAGAGTAAATTAATCGAAAATTCGAGGTAGCCACCGCGTAAGCGGTTTGGTACAATAGTTATTTGTAAAAAATATGGAGGATTTTTTAACAATGGACAGCATTATTTTGCGAATCAGGGTTCTTCATCAAAACAAAAATCTTGCTGAGCTTTTGTGGAAGATGAAGCCTGTTGAAAATGTTCAATTAAATATAGAAGCTGTAGATGAATTTAGGGATATTTACGGTCAGGACTATTTGCTTATATCTGATGACGTAAATGCATTGAAGCCTTATTTTTCAAAAGGACCGTCCCACATAAATATAATATATGCCGGCACTCCGGATGAAATAAATACCGTTGTGGATTTCTTTCCTCAAAATATAGTTGACTTATGGCCGGGCAGAATGGTTGATGAATTTATTTTATTTAAGCTAAATCGTGCAGTTACCACAATCATTACAAAATACAATGCCTGGCTTTATAAAACCTGGCTTTATTCCCTGATGGACAGTCTTCAGGATCTGGTATGGTTCAAGGATGCAGCCGGACTTCACTGGCTGGTAAACGATAAATTTGAGGACACCGTCCACAAAACCCGTGATATGGTTCACGGAAAGGGACATAATTATATATGGGATGTACCACCTGAGGATGGCGGAAAATCAGAGTACCGCTGTCTTGAGTCTGAGCGTGAGGTTATGGAAAAGAAAACGCGTATCACAGCAGATGAGCTTGTTAAAACCGATGCGGGTATGCGACATTTTATAACCTATAAATCTCCACTTTACGGTCGTGACGGCGAGGTTATGGGAACAGTCGGTATCGGTCACGATATAACAGACTTCAACAATACAAGTATCGAGCTTGAAATGCTTATTGACAGCATACCTCTTGCAGTTGTTATATGTGATAAGGATTGGAATTATATTCAGTCAAACAGCAGATACAGAGAGGTCTTCATGAATGCCGCAGAGCATCTTGATACATTTAACTACAACGAGTGGAAAAAATCCGTCTCACAGGTCACAAAGCTCAGACATTACAAGGAAGCCTCCCATTTGTTAAGAGAAGAGCTGATTATAAACCTGAATGGAAAAGACCAGATATTTATGGTTACTGAAAAGGAAATTTTTGATTACTTTGGCAATGTAACCGGTTATTATTGTTTCTACAGAAATGTAACAAGCGAGCGTGAATACGAGGAAGTAATATTAAAATATGCCAACACAGACTCGCTTACCGGACTTTACAACAGACGCTATTTCTTTGATTATATATACAATAATCAGGATTTACCTATGACCGTTCTGTTCATGGATATGGATAATTTCAAACGTGTCAACGACACCTTTGGTCACACTAAGGGAGACAGCGTATTAAAAGAAACCTCTGAAATTATCAAAAAATATTTCCCTGAGTCTTTAATTGCACGTCTTGGTGGAGATGAATTTGCAGTTGTGGCAGATGAGGATTTTAACGAGTATGAAATCAAAAAACGTACCAATGAAATCATAAAGGAAATCGAAGCATCATTTGCACCTATGAATCTCGGGGTATCCATAAGCATCGGAACAGCATCTGCAAACGGAAATATTGACGATATCGACGCCTTCATCCACGAAAGCGACCAGATGATGTACCGCGTAAAGCAAGCCAAGAAAAGAGCATAAGCTATCAAAAATAAATGCCCATCTGCATGTTCAGATGGGCATTTTGGTCATATTACATTAATTTACTTCCTCTTATATACTTTTGGATACACGAGCACCATAGCCACTATACATACAAGCAGGAAGGCAAGCACATACCATACCAAGCCGGTCATGCTTACTTCACTTCCGAATATGCTTCCCTTGAAGTTAAATGCCTCCTTCATGCTGCTTACAAATTCGCCGTTATCAACTCCTCCTATATCAGTGTTGATTTTATCCAGAAGTCCGTTCATAATTGTGTTTCTGTAAAGTACGGTTACACCTGTTCCCGGGAAGAAATTACAGAAATTCTGAATTCCCTTTGAGAACTGGGACAAAGGTATATATGCGCCGATTACAAAGCCGCATGCTGCAGACAACATTCCGAAAAATGCACCGCTTGCCGACGATGTCTTGAAAAAGATTATTATAAGCATAAAAAATGCAGTTGCTGATAATGAACCAAGGAAAATAAGTGCATATGAATATGCAATACTCTCTGCAGAAATGTACATATTTCCCTGAGCTGATAAAACAATATATCCAATTGTAAGAATAACCGCATTCATAACAAATGCCGATATAGTCGAAGCTACAAAATAAGAAAGCACTATCTGCCATCTCTTTAAAGGCGTTGCAGAGATATCATAATCAATCTTATTTTCTTTATCATTTACTATGGTTGAAAGGCAGTTATAAGGAACTGTAATAAGTGCCGAACCGATAACTCCCACCAAAAGGATCAGATTAACAAGCATATCGATATCCTTATCATCTATCAGTCCCTCAAGTCCTTTCATGGCACTGTTGGCAGAATCAATGTATGTATTCTTTAAGAATAACATATATAATACAAGCACTATGATTGATGTAAGCATTGAAAAAATCACTGACTGTCTGTCCTTAAAATATATTAAAAGATTTCTCTTGGTTAATCCCATAAACTTTCTCATTTTGCCATCTCCCTTCCTGTAAGGTTAAGGAATACATCATCCATGCTTCCCTTTATGATTTCATAATCTGTTATTCTGTCTTTATTTTTATATACAAACTCCGTTATATTATCCTTAAATAATATATTGTAATGGTCTGCATCGTAGGAGTATTCAAATTCTGATATAAGCTTTTCATTATCATCATTTTTATCCGCATACCACACAAGTCTTGACGATGCGTACTTTGTCTTTAACTCTGTCGGTGTACCGGTTGCTATTATATTACCCTTATCAAGTATTACAACATGATCCGCATCCCTTGTCTCCTCCATATAATGGGTAGTGAGGAATATTGTAAGCTTCTTTTCCTTTTTAAGATAATCTATATAATCCCATACAATCTTTCTTGACTTTGGATCAAGTCCGGTGGTCGGCTCGTCTAAGAAAAGAATCTTCGGCTCATTTATAAGTGCCCTTATTATATCCACTCTTCTTCTCTGTCCGCCGGACAGCTTTTCGTACTTTCTGTTCCAGATTTCCTTTAACTCAAAGACCTCCATGAACTGTCCAAGTCTTTCATCTATCTCTGCCTTGGAAAGACCGTAATAAGAACCTCTCGTGTAAAGATTTTCCTTAACCGTAAGCTTGTTATCAAGCACCGAATTCTGAAAAACTATGCCTATCAGATCTCTGATTTTGTTATCGTCCTTACCAAGCTCGTTATCAAATATCCTCACATCTCCCGAAGTTCTCTCAAGTATCGTACAAAGAATATTAATCGTTGTAGACTTTCCGGCACCATTCTCACCGAGAAAAGCAAACAATTCGCCTTCATTTACCTCAAAGGAGATATCATCTACGGCAAGATGTTCCTTATACTTTTTTACCAAGTTAGAAACTTTTATTGCATTCATAGCTTTTTCCTCTTTCTTTTTTAATTCCAAATATCTTTCAAAATTATCTCTTTCCTAACAACAAGCCAAGCATACATCATATTTCCAAATAAAAAAAGAGCAACCGGCTTAAGTTGCAAAAAACCAAAACCAAGTTGCACATATATGTGACATGGGCGTGAGCCTTGTCATATCTACTCCTCATCGTGAAAATCCTTGAGAGCTTTATTTATCTTATTTTCGTCCACCTTACCCATCCAGATGGAAGAAAGCCATACAAAGATGTAAACTACAATGAAAATAATCACTACAGATATATATCCCGAAATATCTGTATACCATTTAAATATCCAGCCAGCCAAAGAAACAACTGCAAATAAGCTTAAACAGTGCAGCACCACCCTCCAGACCTCGCTTTTACCACCATCCATTTCCCTTAAGAAAAGTGTCGGCAAAGAACACAAAAAACTGATAAATATTATTGACAACGGATGATACCAATCAAGTGAATACTCACCGCCCGAAAGATGCGTTATAACACCACCTATTCCTATCATAAAAAATATACCGGTAGATATCAAAAGTGTCTCTTCAAAAATAACCTTAGTCCTATTTTTATCCATACTATATCCCCAATCTCTTTTTCAATTCCTTCACATAGCTTCTGGCGATAACTATATTTTCATCATTCAAAAGCTTGGCATTCATCCTGCCGTTCATATCAGACTTAACGGAACGGATTTTCCTGATATTTACTATCATCGCTTTGGCACACCTAAGAAAATTGGTATTGAGCATATCCTCTAATTCATATAGCCTGAGCTTTGTCTCATAGCAATTTTCCTTTGTATATATAAAAGTCTTTTTATCGATGGATTCGATGTAATAAATCTTGTTATGTTCCAGAAGATATGTCTGACCATCCATACTTACCGCAATTCTACCCCCTGCACTTTCCAAAAGACCGATTGCAGTTTCAATCTCATCTGTTTTTTTGACTGCTTTAATTATAGCCTGTTCTTCATCATCGGAAGCCGCTTTTTCAAATATTACCTGCATCTATTCTCTCCAAAAAACATTTTATTTTTCTGAAGACACAGAACCGTCCCCTGTCTCCTTGTCACTATGTTCATATATTCTGCTATGTTCCTCAGCAACCCTTTTGACCTCGTCTTCAGCATCCAAAAATGCCTGTGCAACGAGTGGGTCAAAATGAGTTCCAAGTCCTTCACGAATTATATCCATAGACTTTTCAAAAGAAAAGCCTTTCTTGTAGCTTCTGTTCGAAATCAAAGCATCAAATACATCCGCAACCGCCATAATTCTTGCTGAAAGAGGAATCTTCTCTCCCGAAAGTCCCTCCGGATATCCGGATCCATCCCATTTTTCATGGTGGTATGTGGAAATATTCTTAGCTTCTGTAAGATAAGCAGAATCCGGAACGATTGCAATCGCCTGATTGATAATCTCCATACCTTCAGTGGTATGCCTCTTCATTATTTCAAATTCTTCATCGGTAAGTCTTCCCGGCTTATTAAGTATGGTATCGGAAACCTTTATCTTTCCTATATCATGAAGAGGTGCGGCATGCTCAACATCTGCTATAAACTCATCCGTAACCTGATCCTTATATATGCCCTCCTCTTTCATCTTTTTCATAATAATTTTAGCATATGCCGCGGTTTTCTTAACGTGATCTCCGGTACACTGATCCCTGCTCTCAACAAGATCTGCAAGAACCATAATAAGGCCGTTCTGCATATTAGATATAGTTTCGGTATGCTCCTGGATATCTGCAACATACTGCATACTGTCTTCAGTTGTCTTGACTAAAGCATGATAAAGATTCTCAATCTCATCCCCTGTATGGATGTCTAATTCCTTAATCCTTTCAACACTGTTCATGCGTGCCTCATCGCTGTTATACGCAAAGCCGCTGGCACTGATTGCCATAGTATTTACAGGATATATAATATTGAACTCTGCAACCCAGAGGCCTATAGTAAGTACAAATATAAAGAAGCCTAAAAATAAAGCTATCTGCTTGGCAAAAAAGCTGTGCTGATCATCCCTTAACTGATCCATGGATATATCAACTGCTGCGTAGCACTGACATACTCCGTTACTGTCATATACAGGCTGATATATGGTAAGCAGCCATCCATAGGTCTCATCCGATATAATCGGATCTATCTTTTCTCCGGCAAGAAGCGCAGGAAGATATTTCGAAAATGCATCGTCGAACTCAACTATATCTCCCGGTTCTGAGCCGGCAAGTCCGTCCGTATCAAGATCAAATACAACATGGCAGCCATCCTCCATTATCTTATATACATACACGTATTGTATATCCGGAGAACTGTTTCTAACATTATACAAACGATTTTCAATATCAAGGTATCCTTCTGCAGCCTCACCCTGTTCGATATATTCATCTACATGATCTGCATCTATGACACTAGCCGCAAGGTATGCAACACCCTCACCAAGCTTAATATGATCATCAATAGTGGAATCCCTGTAAAGCATAAAGCTTATAACAGTGGATGCCGCTGCTATAAGAAAACATGCGCTCATAAGAAGAATCAATATTTTCGTACGAACAGACATGGAACGACTCTCTGTATTTCTTGCAGCCTTCCTTGCTTCTTTAGAAAGCGGAGTCTGCTTCCAGCCGTCAACCCAAATACTCTCCTTAACCTTTTGAGGAATGATGAAAAGTACGATAAGGAGCACAATAACAGTAACAACCTTATCAGCAAGGTCGATAACAAAATCCGCCATAAGCTGTGCCTGAAACATGTTAAATGTACCATTGTTGTAGAGATATTTTACAAAAGGAACAGATATTCCTTCTCCGGCAAAACCATATAAAAACCATGTAAGTATAGCACTGACAATTCCACCGATAAGAGAAATAACCAAAACATACAAAAATGTAGTCCAAATCTTTTTAAAGAAACCCTTTTGAACAGAAAATGCAGTAATAACAGCAATCATAACATTTATAAAGCCATAATATATAGATGCGGGATCTGAAATAAGTGCCTTAATTACGTTTGATAAAAGTCCCACGGTAACACCAGGTACAAAGCCGCCCAGACCGGCTGCAAGAACTGTACCCACGGTGTCCAAAAACAGCGGAAGCTCCAGCCACTCCGCAAGTGCCGCTCCCCCGAGATTAATCACAATGCCGCATATACTTAAAATAATCATCCAGATTATCCTTGAGCGTCTATAGTTTTTATTAACCTTCTCCATTATATATTTCCTCCTGAAAACCTATATAAATATATGTTAAAACCCTAAAAAGGTGTCATATGTCTAAAATTGAGATAAAACAACATATATTATTATCACATAATAAAATATTTCTTTCAAGATAATTTATCTATACTTTTTATCTATACTTTTTAATCAAATAAAAAATCACATAAAACTCCTGCTGATATATCTTCTAAACCACTTTTGAACACTTGCGGATTACATAACCCTTTGATATAATTTAAAACAGCTTTATCATTACATTTCAGAGAGATAAAAACAATAATTTTATGAGGAAAACACATGAGTTATGTAGAGTTTAAAAATGTTAAAAAAACATACAAGAGCGGAGAAATCGAAATCCATGCTCTAAACGATGTAAGCTTTGAGATAGAACAGGGTGAATTCTGTGTAATAGTAGGAGCCTCCGGAGCCGGAAAGACGACTATTTTAAATATCCTTGGAGGCATGGATACATTATCCTCAGGAAGTGTATTTCTTGACGGAGATGAAATATCCTCGCTAGGAAAAAAAGCCCTTACCTCATACAGACGACATGATATAGGCTTTGTATTTCAGTTTTACAATCTGGTTCAAAATCTTACTGCACTGGAAAATGTAGAACTTGCTGCACAGATATGCAAAGAGCCCCTCGATGCAACCGATGTACTTACGCAGGTCGGTTTGGAAGATCGTCTAAATAACTTCCCAGCCCAGCTATCCGGTGGCGAACAACAGCGTGTTGCAATCGCCAGGGCTCTCGCCAAAAATCCAAAACTTTTATTATGTGACGAGCCGACAGGTGCACTTGATTATGCAACAGGTAAATCTGTACTTGCCATACTCCAGGATACATGCCGAAAGCTCGGAAAAACAGTTGTCGTCATAACTCACAACCAGTCGCTCACCGCCATGGCTGACCGTATAATAACAGTAAAAAGCGGTCAGGTTTCCGACATTCAACTTAACGAAGATATCAAAGATATAGCTGATATAGAATGGTAGTAATATGAAATCAATGATGAAACGCACAACCTTAAGAGAGATAAAAGGAAGCTTCGGGAGATTTTTTGCAATATTTGCAATCATAGCTCTCGGGGTTGGTTTTTTTGCGGGATTAAAAAACACCACTCCAACTATGTTTAAAACTGTAAATGATTTCCTGATAAAAAAGCAATTATACGATTACCGGCTTATCTCGACCATGGGCTGGACCAAAAACGAGGTTGACCTCTTACGCCTTCTCCCGGATGTACGATACATCGAAGGTTCTTACAGCTATGATGTCATATATAACTATGCCAAAAAAGAGGAAATGATATTAAAAACCCATAGCATTACCGAAAACATAAACGGTATAGAACTAACCGAAGGACGTATGCCTGAAAACGAAAGTGAATGTCTGGCAGATACTCATATAAGAGATTTACCCAAAATAGGAGAAACTCTGATAGTTGCGGAAAACAATCCCGAATCTACAATTGATGCCCTGTCATATAAGGAACTTACAGTTGTTGGATATGTTAATTCATCATATTATATAAATGTGGAGCGTGGCACTACCTCTCTTGGAAACGGAAGTGTAGCCGGCTTTGTTTATGTCCTTCCCGAAGCGTTTAAAGGTGGCATCTACACTGAAATCTTTGTAAAATTCGATGAGGACTATCCCCTTTATTCAGATGAATACAAAAAATATATGGAAGAAAAAAAGGAAACCTGGGAATATGCCGTAAAGCTTGCAGCAGACTGGCGATATTTAAACTCAGCCTTTGATGCCATCAATGCATCAGACATCCCGGAACTCAAGGCACTTCCCGAATATAAGGAAATAGAAGAACTGATTAATACTGTAAATCTTGAAGATTTATCTTCTGTTGCCAATTCTTCAGACCTTGTAAAAATTGCAGGTCTTGTAGAAAAAATAGATATTGAAAATCTGATAAAAACCTATCAAAGTTCCGAATTTGCCCAGGATATAACCCTAAATACCTATATTTTGGAAAGGAACTCAAACACAGGTTATGTCTGCTTTGAAAGCGATTCAAAAATCGTAGAACAGATAGCAAATGTATTTCCTATATTTTTCATACTTGTTGCCGCACTCGTATGCATGACTACCATGAGCCGCATGGTTGAGGAACAGCGTACACAAATCGGAATATTTAAGGCACTTGGCTATTCTTCCGGAAAGATTATGAGTAAATTTATGTTTTACTCCGGCAGTGCAGCTTTACTTGGATGTATATTTGGTTACATCGTTGGAATCATACTTTTTCCTAAAGTAATTTGGACTGCCTACAGTCTGATGTATATACCGATTTCAATTAAATATGTCTTTGATGTCAAACTTGCTCTAATTTCCCTTACTGTAGCACTTTTATGCTCCATCGGTACAACATGGATATCATGTCATGTTGAGCTTTCCGAAACAGCCGCAAGTCTAATGCGTCCTAAAGCTCCTAAAGCAGGCAAGAGAATCCTTTTAGAACACATAGGATTTATCTGGAAGCACCTTAAATTCTTATATAAGGTTTCAATACGTAATATATTTAGATATAAACGAAGATTCTTTATGATGATTCTCGGGATAAGCGGCTGCACGGCCCTGCTACTTACAGGACTTGGCTTATATGATTCCATAGCTGATTTTGCTAAAATGCAGTATAAGGATACAGAAATATCCGATGCAGCACTTGTATATTTAAACAGTGATGGTGATAAGCTTCCGGAATCTCTGGAAAACAAACTTGATGAAAACACTGATGATTATCTCATTATCAATGAATCATCCTGGGATTTAATAACAGAAGATGCCGTAAAAAGCATATACCTTATGACACCGGCAAGCTTTGATAACATAGGACTATATATTAATTTTCATACCGAAGAAGGAAAAAGTCTATCAGCTCCATCTAAAAATGAAGCTCTGATAAGCAACGGAATTGCCAACCGCTATGGCATAAAGACCGGCGACAGCATAATATTAAGAGACGAAAATATGCGCGAGCTTAAACTGACCATATCCGGAGTATATGAAAACCACGTTTATAATTATATATACATTTCACGGGAAACTTTGGAAGAACAGCTTGATGAATCCATTGAATTCAATACAATATATCTCAACTATCCGGAAGATTCTGATGTATACAAGCTTTCAGCCGAACTTATGAAGGATAGCAACGTAGCAAAGGTTTCTTTATTTATTGATTTACAAAACCGTGTTGACAATATGATGAAGAGTCTCAACTATGTGGTTTACCTTGTGATTCTATGTGCAGCCTTCCTTGCCTTTATAGTTATATACAATCTTACAAATATAAATATAACGGAACGCATAAGAGAAATCGCGACCATAAAGGTACTCGGTTTTTACAAAAATGAAACTTCAGCATATGTATTTCGCGAAAACATATTTTTAACCTCAATTGGAATACTGATAGGGTTGTTTCTTGGAGTGCTGCTTCACCGCTTTGTAATGTCCAACATTGTAGTTGATATCGTATCCTTTAGGGTGCTTATAAAACCTGTAAGCTATTTTCTTAGCATAATTTTGACCTTTACATTTAATATGATTGTCAACTTATTCATGAATAAAAAGCTCGATAAAATCAATATGGCTGAATCACTAAAATCAGTAGAATAAAGTATGTCTCAGAGCGTGAGCCTTGTCACATATATTGAACGATTTTAAGTTGAAATAAAATAAGCAGGTGTATATAAGAGCATTTAACCCAATTTGCGTAAAATCAAAAACGAAAATTCGCAATAGGTGCGTTAAAAAAATCGAACTGTTTGAGCGAAGAGAGTTTTCGATTTTTAGCACCTATAAAGAATTTGAGTGCTTTGATTTAGCAAATTGATGGTTAGCTCTTATATACACCTGCTTATTATTTTCAACTAAAGCTTTAGTTTATATGTGACAAGGCTCACGCTCTGTGATACACTGTTATTTAATAACTTTTATCCATCCTTCAGGTGCCTCTATACGTCCCATCTGAATTCCTGTCAAAGTATCATAAAGTTTCTTGGTGATAGGTCCCATCTCATCCATACCACTTGGGAAGCAGATTTCATTTCCATGATCTACAATCTTTCCTACAGGAGAGATAACTGCTGCAGTACCGCATAGTCCACACTCAGCAAAATCTTTAAGCTCATCGAAATAAACCTCTCTGTGTTCAACAGTAAGTCCAAGGTACTTCTCTGCAACTACCATAAGTGAACGACGTGTAATGGAAGGAAGAATACTGTTTGACTTTGGAGTTACGAACTTGCCGTCTTTAGTTATAAAGAGGAAGTTTGCTCCACCTGTCTCTTCAACCTTTGTACGTGTTGCAGCATCAAGATACATATTTTCAGCAAATCCCTGATTATGAGCATCAACAATTGCATGTAAACTCATCGCATAGTTAAGACCAGCCTTGATATCACCTGTTCCGTGTGGAGCTGCTCTGTCGAAATCAGATACTCTAATAGTTATAGGCTTTGCACCACCCTTGAAGTAAGGTCCAACAGGTGTAACAAAGATACGGAACTGATACTCATCTGCCGGCTTAACACCTATAACAGGGTTGCTGCCGAACATATAAGGTCTGATATAAAGTGTTGCTCCTGAACCATATGGCGGAACATAATCAATATTAGCCTCAACAGTCTTAACAACTGCCTCTACAAACTTATCTTCAGGATAAGTCGGCATCTCAAGTCTTGTACATGAATCAACCATTCTCTTAGCATTAAGGTCAGGTCTGAAACATACAATATGTCCATCCTCTGTAGTGTAAGCCTTTAAGCCTTCAAAACAGGTCTGTGCATACTGAAGTACGCCTGCACACTCGCTTATGGTTACTGTAGCATCTTCTGTAATAACGCCATCATCCCATGCGCCATTTTTAAAATTCGATACAAAACGCTTCTCAGTCTGGATATATCCAAAACCAAGGTTTGACCAATCAATATTCTTACTCATAGCTATCGTCTCCCTTTTTCTAATGTGATTAAACATAACCTTATTGTACCACCAACTTGCAAATATTCAAGTAAAAAATACAAGTAAAACCTTAAAATATAAGCAAACCTTAAAGTGTCATATTATCTGCCATACATTTTTAAGCCTTGGTCAATACATTATTTTAAAAGTGCCACTGCCTCAATCTCCACAAGTACATCCTTAGGAAGTCTTGCAACCTCAACACAAGAACGTGCAGGGAAATTTTCCGTAAAGAACTCGGAATACACTTCGTTAATCGCTGCAAAATCATTCATATCCTTGATAAATACAGTAGTCTTAATTACATTTTCTGCACTTGAACCTGACTCAGAAAGAAGAGTAACAAGGTTCTTGATTGCCTGTCTCGCCTGTGCCTTAACATCTCCGGTCTCAAGCTCTCCGGTTTCAGGGATGATAGGTATCATACCTGAAGTAAATACCATCTTGTCCACCACAATAGCCTGTGAATAAGGTCCAATCGCAGCCGGTGCCTTAGGTGTAGAAATAATCTTTTTCATAACTTATACCTCCTAATATTTAATAATTTTATTTTAATTCTTAAAAAATATTATAGTTTTCTCAGCCTTAGAATTATAATCTGTCTATCCTATAATGTTTATCGTACTTTCCGTAATCTCAACTTTTCCTTCCTTCAAAAGCTTTCCGACAGCTCTCTTAAAGGCATTTTTGCTAAGTCCGAATTCCTTCTTTATTAGCTCCTTATCCGCCTTATCCGTAAACGGCAAAACTCCTTTATAGCTTTTTATTATATCATAAACCATCTCTGAATCTTCATTCATCTGAATGTATGCCGGTTCTCTCAGCATAAGGTCAGCCTTGCCGTCCTCCCTTATCTTCTTGATTCTTCCGGTTACACTTTCACCCACATATACCTTATTATATATCTCACTTTCATGTATAAGTCCAAGGTACATATCATCAATGGCAACAAACGCTCCCATACCCTTTTTGTACTCATATACAGTGCCTGTAAATGTATCGCCGTCCTTATATCCCTCAATCTTTTTCAGGCTATCGTAAAGCTTCATGGAGACACACAGCCTGTCCGACTTATCTGCATACATTTTAACCAGATATTCCTTGCCCTCTTCGACCTTTGCCGTCTGCTCCTTAAAAGGAAGAAGAATATCCTTTTCAAGTCCCCAATCCATAAATGCACCGATTGAGGTTACGCTTTTCACCTTTAATTTCTTTATCTCTCCCATGGTTATAAGAGGCTTATTGGTAGTTGCGATAAGCCTGTCCTGTGAATCCCTGTAAATAAAAACATCTAGCACTGAACCTGCCTTTACGCCCTCTTCAACCTGCTTTCTCGGAAGCAGCACCGTATCTGCGGTTTTACTGTCATCCTCTCCCAGATAAACTCCAAAATCCTTGGATCTTATAACCTTTAAAGTGTTCCATTTACCGATTTCTATCATATCCGTCCTCCTTTTAAATGTATAACCTCATACAAATTTAGTAACTAATGCAATCATTTATTTCTAACGAAATGCTGCCTTTTAAAACAGTCATCTTTTTTATTTAAAAAAGAAAAGACCACTTCACGCGGTCTTATTTTTTACCTTTTCCAAGCTTTAAAACTTTGCTTCTTATAAAGTCTGCCTCTTTATCATCAGCCCTTGTATATCCGTATTCGAAAAGCTTTTCAGCAGAGTTATTGAGAGAAAATACCGACATTCCCTTTTCATTAAGCTTTTCCTTATAACCGTTATATACATCTACTACCGCATATATATCCTTGCTTCTTCTGTCAGGACTTGCCATAACATCTCTGATGCACCAGTCATCTATGGCATCTCCCTTAGAAGGCTTTTCCATATTTTCAAAATTTACTTTTTTTGTATATATATTATCAGTATCACATATAGCCCAAGGGACCACATAGACTATGCTGCTCATAATATTTCCTCCAAAACTAAACTGCATGTAACATGTGCCATTCTATACCATTCCTTTTCGTTTGTCAAACAATAATTTTTATCGTGGAAAATAATATTTTATTTTCGAAAAACGATGAAAACTTTTTTTAAAAAGTGCTTGCATTTTAAATAGACATCAATTATAATATGTGATTGTGATGGGCTATCGCCAAATGGTAAGGCACTGGACTCTGACTCCAGCATTTCAAGGTTCGAATCCTTGTAGCCCAGCTAAAAGCAAGCTTGAGCAATCAGGCTTGTTTTTTTTATGCGCAGAGCCACCAAAAGGAATATGTCAGCTAAAGCTGACCGGCGGCTCGCGCACGAGTAGGGTTTCCCTACTCGATTTTACCTTTTACCCATAAGATAAAAATCATAAAGCATAGTCTTTTTATCCATTACCTTTTCCAGATTATATTTCTTATAATTTCTAAAATATGCAGCTATACTTTTTTTGCCAAGCATTTCACATCTTATATGATAACTTTTTACCATAAGCTTCATGAAATCATATTCTCTGTCATAAGACTCACGGTCAAGCAGCTTTAAAAGCTTAAGCATATCCGTTTTCTGCCCTGCCATATCCTCATAATCTTTTATGCGTTTTTCAATCGTAGCTGCACGGTTTAACCCTATCGTGTTATCTCCATGAAGTCTGTAACATATGAGTTCTTCATTTAACATATAAAGTCCGTTTGATAAAGCAGCCGCTATATTAATTATCCAGTCATGTGGTATATTATATGTCTTAATTTCATTTATATGTTCAAGCAGCATATTTTTTATATCATTGGTAAATGCCATAGTACATCCCATGGCTGCATTGTAGCTTAAAACCTCCTCAAGAGATATACCGTAGAGGCTTCTTTTATCCTTATTTCTTCGTCCGTTTCTTACTCCCTCGGAAACTTCATTTCCATTACCGTCAATCAGATTATATGAGGTATTTAAAGCCTTAATACCCTCATTATCCGTTATTACCTTAACCATTTTTTCTATCTTATCGCTATGCCAGATATCATCCTGATCACACAAAAATATTATATCTCCCGAAGCATATGAAAGCGCATCAAAAAATGTATTTCTATATCCCATATTTTCCTCGTGTTCTATTAAACGGCTGCTAATATCCGTGCTTTCAAAAAAGGCTTTGATAAGCTCCTTTGTATTATCATCGGACTTATCATCAACTATTATGATTTCATCAGGATTAACGCTCTGATTATCTATGGAATTCAATTGTTCGGTTATATATCGTGCTCCGTTGTAGGAGGCCATAATAACGGATATCTTCATAATAATTCCTCTCACCCATGTGACATGTGACGTTTTTTGATCGACTCTTTTTTATAGAACGACTATACATAAAAATGTACACGCATGGCACGTGTTACTTAACGCCATGCTTAGCACATTTTTATATATAGTCGTAAATAACAACTCAACCAATTGTGTCAATCAGAAACATCGCATGTCACATTTATACTTTAAATTTAATTCCTGCTGAAAGTCCTTTGAAATACGCTCTGAGTTTTTCTGCCTTATTATCTTCATATAAAACTATCAGTAATAATACCTTAAACAATCTCAAAAGTTCAGCAACAACGCTTATATGCTTTGCATATCTTTTTATATAAATAACGATATTTCTCGCGATGTAATACTTTCTGTATGGCGAATGATTTGCAACTCTAATCTTTGTCCACAGGAATTTTCTGTATTCCGATTTACCGATTCTGTGGTCAAGAACAACGTCATTCATTCTAATTATTTTATAATCATTTATAATACATCTTATCGAATAGTCATAATCCACATAATCTATAAAAAGCTTATTGTCAAAGCCGCGAAGCTTTTTCCATATTCGTACATTTGTAATTGCTGCGGAGGTAATACATTTACGAACCTCCTGATAGCTTTCTGCGTTTACTGCGGTTCCAAGCTCGCAAAGCTCGCCCGACGCAGTTTCCTTTATGAGTGGAACTATCATAGCTATATCATCTAAATTACAATCTAAATTTAAATTATCAGATAATAATTTTATCTTTCTGCTTTTTTCTTCCAATAATTTTTTTGCAGAAGAAATAATATTATCCGGGCATACCGAATCCTCATCTAAGGTTATCGCCCAATCATATCCGTTTTCATAAGCATATTTCATACCCTGATTAAGCGCATATGCTATACCCTTATTTTTTTCGTTACTGATAACAGCAGCATTATAGACAAAAGACAGTTTTTCAAGAAATGACTTGTCCTCTGAACCATTATCAACAATAACTGCCTTATCAATCTGGCAGGATATTGCCTTGAGATTTTCTGTTAGTCTCTCTAAGTCCGGATTATATGTTACTATTATCGCTAAAAATTTCATTATCAAGGGCCTCCTCAAAACACTCTTCACTGAAATATTTTATAAATGTTGCTCTTGCATTTTTCTTCATCTCTTTGATACGGATATAATCATCTATCTTATCCAATGAGCTTTCTTCATATATATTAATTCCACAATCTTCTTCTCTTATTATATTTCCAATATCTTCGCTCAAATTGTTGATTATCGGAAGTCCGCCCTCCAGATAATCAATACTCTTCATGCTAAGTCCGATACAGACCGTATCTTTCATTATATTTAATCCGTAATGACAGGAATCTATTATATCCTGTTTTTTCTTAAAATCATATATCTTACCGTGGAAAGTAACTTCAGCCCCTGCATTTTTTGCCGCTGCTATAAGCTCGTCCTTTCTTTCACCGCCACCGATTATATCAAGATATACCTTCTTATCCTTGGAAAGTCCTGATATAAGTGTGGCAATTCCATCGATATCAATTATATTGTTTATAGAACCAAGATATAAAAGATGCAATCCATCCTCACTCATTTTATCATAATCAGGAGCTACAGAATTATCATTTTTCTTATGTGCCCAATAAATGGTTTTATTATCTGTTTTTTTTATGTATTTCTTAAGTTTTCTTACATAAAGATTGCACTCAGTTACTATATAATCTGCATACTTCAAATTCTTATCCCTGACAAGTTTCCAAAGTGTAAAAGGAAATTTATCAGTCATCCCACTTGGAAAACTCTCCGGCCAAAGATCAATTATATCCATGATCACCTTAACATTTCCACGTTTTTTATATTTTTTTGCCAGTGATGCCTGGGAGTTTGGAGGAACAACCAGATATAGAATATCAAAGTTCATATCGTCAAGTTTTTTCCGACATTTTTTAGTAAAATTGTAGTGTGAGTAAAGTCGCGAAAGGGATATATTTTTCTTATACGGCATCGTTTTAACTGATATATAATTTTCCTTATCAATCTTTCTTTTCTTCTTTTCCGCATGCATATAATCTGAAGCAAGAACCGTAACTTCATAGCCCTTTTGCTTAAGATATTTATATATCATATCCACTCTATATTCAAAAACAGAAGAAGAATTGACTATAACAACCTTTTTCATATCTATCCCTTACAATCTCCTTAACGACATTTCATAAAGTCGCACATTCCACAAAAAATTATCCACCATATCTTAAAGTCGTATATCATTCAAAAACTAACTATCCAACTTACTCATAAATCATATAACATTACATTAATTATATCAATAGTTCTAATCGCACATATGAAAAATCGAGCAGTTTTACCTGCTCGACCACATGCGGCAGAGAGGATTCGAACCCCCGACACCATGGTCCGTAGCCCTGTGCTCTCTCCAGCTGAGCTACTGCCGCATAAATATTTACAACAGTAGTGATTTTAACGCATCTATGCAGGTTTGTCAAGTGTGATTTGGGCGTATTCATATATTACATCATCATCCGAATCTACACAAACCGATATAATATGTTTATCAACTACTTTCATATCATACGATATATTATTTATATCTCTTCCAAAATTACAGTTTTCATGTTTGGTTAAATTTCCATCACCTACAACATCATTATCTGTTAAGGAAATTGAAAGTTCATCCGGATTAACGCTAAAACTGTCAAGTCTTAAGCCAAGCCCCTTACCTGTAAGCTTCAAAAAAGCTTCCTTCATAGTCCATATCTTGTAAAAACGCATATCTACATCCGAACACTCAAGGCCATCACTTATATAATCAATCTCCTCCTTGGTAAAAAAACGATTTGCAACCTTCATATCATCATCTCTTACCTTGACCTTTTCCACATCTATTCCAACCGATGCAATATCCTTATCCATAGTATATGCCAATACAACATAATCTCCGGAGTGAGATATATTATATTTAAGCTCTTCTTTTCCCTGAATATAAGGTTTTCCATGCTCACCCTTATCTATGATAATTTCATTTGAAGGTAAACCATATAACATTTCATAGGCTCTGCCAAGAATAAGTCCTGCTGTCATCGAAACATATGATACTCTTTTATTTTTTAGCTTGCTGACAGCTTCTTTTCTTGCCGGATACAGGATTTCATATAATCTGTCAAACTCTTTATCCAGATATGCTTCATCAACTTTTGTAACAAAAACACTTATCTTACCCATAATTTGTCAGTCCCAAAATCATATTAAAGTCACTTTAACTGTCAAACATGTGCTTTCACCGGTTAATTCCTGTTGACAGCCATATTACGCAAAATAAATCAGGCTGCCCATCCGCTATATGTATACATAAGTATCATATAACAAATGGACAGCCTGCATATAATATCTTACTTTTCTTCTAGCTCTGCAAGGATTTCAAAGAGTACATTTACTTCCTTTTCCTTAGCTGCATTGAAATATGTCTTAAATCTTGATGCTGCCTCAATCTCATCTGTAATTGATATTCTTACGAGAAGATTTCTTGCTGCAAGCATATTCTTAACAACTGTAGCATAAGCATCCAAGGTCTCCTGATTAAACTTGAGATATCCGTGATCCATAAGATACTTAATTCTTTCATACATAAGAACCTTGTGATCATACATGATATGAAGTGCTCTTATATCAAAATCAGGTTCTTCAGCATGAAGCTGCTTTTCAACCTGTGCCAATGCCTTATCATAAACCTTGATACCAAATGTTGTATCATCAAATCTGTTTCTAAGCATACGGAAATGATCTTTAGTATCTTCAGAATTAAGATATTCCTTTAAGTTCTGCTTGATAAGCTCAAGGTCAACCTCATATACAGGCATCTCGCTGTTCTTCATAATTACATAGAGACCACGCTTACCATTGTCAGCATCCTTAAACATATGATCTTCTTTAGCACTGATAACCTCCCAGCCTCTCTCCAAATCTGAGAATGAAACTGTATTGTATCCATAGTGATCCTGGAATGTAAAGTCTCCAACATAGAACTCTTCTTTATCTCTATCATAACCATAGATAAATAACTCATGAGGGAACTTATAATCAACCTCTGCATCACAGAGAATCTTTGCCTCGTCAAATACTCCGTAAACATATCCGTCAAGGTCGATAGTCTTGATAACAAAATCTATAATATTGCCACAGTAGCTCTCAATCTGCTCTTTAGTCATAAGTGAATATACAAGGTAAGGACACTGCTTAAGTGAGCTGCTTCCAGGCATCATATCTGCAAAAAGCATATCATCGCCTGTGAAAATCTCCTGGATATGATAACAGCGAAGCTGTATGTAGTTACTGAAAATCCACTTCTTTGCATTTTCATCATCTGATAAAATTGAAAATAATGTTGCATGCCACTGCCATGATGTAATCATAGGATAAGTTACGGGTAATTTCTTAATATCTGCCATCTTTTTACTCCTCCAATATCTATAATTTTAAGCTAATTTCTCAGCAACTGTAGCCGCCAAGTCTCCAAATGTGTCATAAGAAGATAATGCTAATTCATAATCATTAAAAGAAACATCAAATTTGCTTTCTACTGCAAGAATAAGTCTGATCAATGATACTGAGTTTACGCCATACTCCTGAGTAATTGAAGCTGCGAAGTCAACCTTTTCAATCTCAGGCATAACATCCCCAATTACTTCTTCAAGTTTAGTATTAATCTGTGTTCTGTCCATTTAATATACCCCCTAAGTTAAATTTTCAATCACTTATTATTGTACTATCATTTATAATTAAAATCAAGATAAAATATACATCATAAAAGTCATTTCAATCCGCACATATTCCTTTATTATTCTTTAGTTTTTCCAATAAACAGCAGAAAATAAAAATGATGTGTCCATACAGGTGCTAAGCATAGCATTAAGTGATAACGTGCTATGCGTGTACCTTGTATGGACACATCATTTTTTATCTGCGTTATTATGAAACCTAGTACTTAGCTGTGTTAAGCTTTACGCCAGGGCCCATAGTTGAAGCGATAACTACGCTTCTTAAGTACTGACCCTTTGCAGCTGAAGGCTTAGCCTTCAAAATAGCATCTATTAAAGTCTGGAAGTTGTCTGTTAACTGCTCCTCTGAGAAAGAAGCTTTTCCAATTGGCACATGGATAATGTTTGACTTATCAAGTCTGTACTCAATCTTACCAGCCTTAATATCGTTAACAGCCTTAGTAACGTCCATTGTTACTGTACCGGCCTTTGGGTTAGGCATTAAGCCCTTAGGTCCAAGTACACGTCCTAAACGACCTACAACACCCATCATGTCAGGTGTAGCAACAACAACGTCAAAGTCTAACCAGCCATCGTTCTGAATCTTTGGTACCAACTCATCTCCACCTGCGTAATCAGCACCTGCAGCTAAAGCCTCATCTACCTTATCGCCCTTGGCAAATACCAAAACCTTAACTGACTTACCTGTACCGTGTGGAAGAACTACAGCACCACGAACCTGCTGGTCTGCATGACGACCATCAACACCAAGTCTGAAATGAGCTTCGATAGTCTCATCAAACTTAGCACTAGCTGACTTTTTAACAAGAGAAACAGCCTCTTCTAAGTCATATAAATTTGTCTTTTCTATAAGCTTTGCAGCCTCTGTATATCTTTTACCTTTTTTCATTTAAAAAACCTCCTGTGGTATTATCGGGAGCGACCCTCCCACTAAATTTAAATTCTTCAAATCTAATTAGTCCTCAACTTCGATTCCCATGGAACGAGCAGTACCTGCTATCATACTCATAGCAGCCTCTAATGATGCTGCATTTAAGTCTGGCATCTTAAGCTCTGCAATTTCCTGAATCTTAGCCTTAGAAATCTTTGCAACCTTTGTCTTGTTTGGTGTAGCAGATGCTGACTTAAGGCCGCACGCCTTCTTAAGTAACACTGCTGCAGGTGGAGTCTTAGTTACAAAGCTAAAGCTCTTATCTGCATAAACTGTGATTACAACAGGGATGATCATATCGCCCTGATCAGCAGTTCTTGCATTAAATTCCTTTGTGAACGCAACGATATTTACACCATGCTGTCCAAGTGCAGGACCAACAGGTGGTGCAGGAGTTGCCTTACCTGCAGGTATCTGTAATTTAATATATCCTTCTACTTTCTTCGCCATTATAGCGTACCTCCTAAATACGTGGTCAAACGGGATTTTGTCCCTTCCACTTTCTAAAAAACTTTACATCTTCTGTATATCGGCAAAACCAATCTCAACTGATGTGGCACGACCAAATATATCAACTTCAATGGTAACTGTCTGCTTACCTTCATTAATTGATTTAATCTCACCACTATTGCCTTCCCAGGCACCTGTAACAACCTTAATGGTATCGCCAACAGCTACATCAATCTTAACCTCTTTGGCATTGATACCAAGTGTTCTCATCTCACTCTCAGTAAGAGGAACCGGCTTTGATTCAGGTCCTACAAATCCTGTAACGCCTCTTGTATTACGAACAACATACCAAGTAACATCATTCATATACATATTGATAAGTACGTAGCCCGGAAACAACTTTCTTGAAACAGTCTTCTTCGCACCATTTTTTGTTTCAACCACATCCTGTACAGGAACGGCAACCTCAAGTATCTGGTCCTGAAGCTTTCTGTTTTCTATGGTTTTTTCGATATCACTTTTTACCTTATTCTCATAGCCTGAATAGGTATGAGCAACATACCACTTTGCCTCATTACTGCTCTTAATCTTTTCGCCGGCAGTATTTTCAGCAGTGGCAGCCTCGTTTTCTACCATCTCTGACATATACTCACCACCTTAACCTATTATAAAAGTCAAGCCATACTGTAATAAGAAGTCAACTCCGGCAATGATAAATCCTATAACAAGCGCTGCTATAATAACTACAACAGACTGCTTACCTACTTCTTTTCTTGTAGGCCAGGTAATCTTACCAAATTCGGCTTTTAACTCTTGAAACCAGCTTCTTTTTAAGGTAGGTGATGTCTCATTGTTTTTTGACATATACTACTCCTTTTCGGGCTTATAGCTATAAGCACCTTAAATAATGCCGACTACTTTGTTTCCTTGTGCAACGTATGCGCCTTACAGAACTTACAGTACTTCTTAGTTTCCATTCTGTCCGGATGCGTTTTCTTATCCTTTGTCATATTGTAATTACGCTGTTTACAATCCTGACATGCCAATGTTATTTTAACACGCACAACTATCCACCTCCATATTTTATTTTCTTGATTTTAAGGCATAAAAAAAAAGACCTCTTCCATCGCAACGTATAGATTACCAAAAACAAGCTTTAAAGTCAAGTAAAATCTTTAAAAAATATAATATTTTTCAGCCTTAACACCAAAATGAATATTGTATTATAATACATTAATAATCTAAAAAATACAAAAAATATTCAAAATTGAGTTGAAATCCGTGAAAAACCACGAAAATATATACAAAAAAACGACAAAAAGATAGTGTATAATTACTATAGATTATCTTGCAAAAATAAGATATTATGATACTAACTATCATTATCTTTTAATGTGGGATGATAGCCGAAATTTTAGTATTTATGTAAGACTGCAATTTTTAGGAAAGGAGGATGTCTTATGCAGATAACAAGTGAAGTATATAATTATCTGTCGCATACTGCAATACCAAAAAAACGTACGACTGCGCATAAGTCATCTGAACTTCGTGCGGTCTATAACAATATGGCAAAATATAACAAGAGCCTTCCTTTATATAAGTTTTCACTTTCAGCTGAAAAGCAGGATCGTGTAATCAATATTAAAGAAGCTGCTCTTACACTTAAAGATGTAGCTCAAAGCTTCAACGACAAAGAAAGTGAAGTTTACAGCAAGAAGATGCTTATATCTGATAATGAAGATTCCGTAACCGGACAGCTTCGCGGAGGAGACATTGATTCCTTACCGGACGAGCTTCTTATACAGGTTAAGTCGCTTGCAACCAATCAGGTTAACAGAGGAGATTTTCTTCCGTCAGACAGAAGATACTTCTCCGCAGGAAGTTATAATTTTACTATGGATACTCTTAATTCAGCTTTACATTTTAACCTGAATATAGATGCATCCGACAACAACTACGATATCCAAAGCAAGATAGCAAGTTCTATCAACAACAGAGATATGGGCATAACCGCTTCCGTTATAACAGACGGAAATGATAACAGTGCAATCGAGATATCGACCAACGATACAGGAAGACCTAGAACTGATGACGGATTATATTTTTCCTTTGCAGTAGAAGGAAATGGTTATGATATAGTATCAGACCTCGGCCTCAACAATGTAGTAAAGGAGCCAAACAATTCATCCTTTGTTATAAATGGCGAGACTCATGCTGCTGCTACCAATAATATCTCCGTAAATCAGGTAATAACCTTAGACTTCCACAATGTATCCGACAAGCCGGTTAAAATTCAGTTTGCACCGGATATCGATTCGGTTATGGATCAGGTTGATTCCTTTGTAGAAGCCTATAATAATCTGGTAGATTTGTCTGATTCTGCTGCAGAAAGCAAAATCGGCCGTAGAAATCTCTTCAACGACATATCTGCAATAGTTGAAAAGCACAAGAACGAGCTTGAATCCGCCGGACTTACGATATCAGAGGATAATCACATAGTTAAGGAAGAATCACTTTTGGTTCAGAGTGTTAAGAGTGGAGAGTTTGGTGAATTATTCAATGATATATCTTCATTTAAGGATGATATCTCTATTGCTACCGACAGACTTACACTTGACCCGATGGCTTACATCAACAGATTGATTGTAACCTACCCTGACACCAGACACAATCAGGGAACATCCTATAACCAGTCAGTGTACAGCGGTATGATTTACAATAATTATGCGTAGTCGGACAATTTAACAACTTAATATCAAAAACTGTGCCCGTGAGTTTACCTCACGGGCTTTTATTTCGTAAAAAATCTTTATTAATGTGTATACCAGCCTCCCGATATATCTATACCGGTTTCCTCCTCAAATTCCTTCATAATTGCCTCCGGATTTTCATGCATATCAAGAAGTGTAGTAAATGTGCTTAGTAAAAGCTTGTCCTTATCATATCTGTTTGCGCTGTCACTTCTGTCCATATGAGCCCTGAAATGATCCATCTGCCAAACCAATATATCCGCTATCGTATATCTTCCTATCTTAAGCTCGCACAAAAAATCGCGGTAATCATAATAATAAGCAAACTCACGAAGTACGGCATTGTCCTTTTTTAGTCTGTTCCAAAATTTCTCCGCTTCAGTATCTGACTTTTCTGAGCATTTATTTAATTCATAAGCCCACTCCTTTAATTTAAGGAGAGCTGCTTGTAATTCTTTATTATCTTCCATTTTTTCTCCATTTATTAACTGCTAATACTTACTTTATTAATCCTGCAATCATTAAACCGCATTATTTAGAAATCACCAGCCAAAAGCCTTATCTCTTCATCTGTAAGCCTTCTATACTCACCTGGTTTCAGACTATCATCTAGACTTAAGCTTCCCATACTTAATCTTTTTAAATATGTTACCTTCATACCGACAGCTTCAAACATTCTTTTTATCTGATGATAACGGCCTTCCGTTATGGTAATCTCTACATTACTTTTAATTATGTCATCACCCATAATATTATTGACATTACCGCTGTTATTATTGGTTGCATCTGAATCTACATCCAAAATTTCGTCCTTATCATCATATAATATTCTAAGCTTCGCCGGTGCAGTTGGCTTGTCATCTCCGATATCTATGCCCTCGGTAAATCTTAAAACCGTATCATCTGTCACCTCTCCGGCAATTATCGCAAAGTACGTTTTATCCACATGCTTGCCCGGTGCCAGAAGATTATTTGAAAGCTTTCCGTCATTGGTTATTATAAGAAGTCCCTCGGTATCCTTATCCAGTCTTCCAACAGGAAACAAATCCCGTCTTTTCGCTTCCGTAATAAGTTCGATAACAGTCTTATCCTTATCATCCTTAGTTGCAGATACAACACCCTGAGGCTTATTGAGCATAAAATATTCAAACTCATTATAGATGAGCTTTTTTCCGTCAAGACAGACCTCGTCAATATCGGGATTAATCTTTATATCGCTCTTTCCGGCAGCTTCACCGTTCACTGTCACCTGACCTTTTTTAATTTTAATCTTTACCTCGCTTCTTGTCCCCGCACCTGCATCCGCAAGGAATTTATCAAGTCTAATATCTGACATTATTCATCCTTATATATATTATTTTGTTTTTAAAAAACTTTATTGACTATTGAATTATTTTCCGCTATATCTAATCATTTAAACCACTTATAGCGCACTATAATATATTCACACATAAATCATCGCTGTCAACTACTCTTTGAATTATTTTAAAAATATATCGATTAGCCGTCAACTTCATTACAGCCAATCGATATATCATCTTTATATATATTCAAAAAACATTTAAACAGCCAAAATAATAACTATTATTCTATGTAACATGGTTCTTATCCCGTCACACATTAACTAATCATTAAGCGTACTCTTGTGATCTTCCTGAATCTCCGGATGATATGAAAGAATAGGCTCTTCGTCCTCTCCTTTTATATTTCGGTTTACATAATTTTTTGTAAGTTTAATCACCATAGGAATAAGTGTAATTACACCTATAAGGTTAGGAATCATCATAAGTCCGTTAAAGGTATCTGATATATCCCATGCTATGGATGAGGTCATAATCGAACCCGAAACTATAAGCAATACGAAGAAAATTCTGTAGTACTTGGAAGATTTCTCACCAAAGAGATACTCCCATGCTCTGGTTCCATACTGTGACCAGCCAAGAACCGTTGTAAATGCAAAGAGCAAAATCGCAAGTGATACAAATATCTCACCCGGTCTGCCAAATACATTTGAGAAAGAAGTTGCAACAAGTGTAGCATCATCAGTTCCCTCGGCTGCAAGACCTGTACTTAAGTCAATTGCACCGGATGAAAGAACTACGAGTGCAGTCATGGTACATACAACGATAGTATCAAAGAATACCTCAAATATTCCCCACATACCCTGGATAACCGGCTCCTTAACATTGGAAGATGAGTGAACCATAACGGAAGAACCAAGACCAGCTTCATTTGAGAAAACTCCTCGCTTACATCCCTGAACTACAGCCTGCTTGATAAGAAGTCCACCTGCTGCACCACCTACAGCCTTGAAATCAAAGGCACATTTAAAGATAATCTTAAACATATTGCCTACATCAGATATATGATATATAACTATTGCAAGTGAACCGAGTATGTATAAAACTGCCATAAAAGGAATAACTCTTTCAGCAAATGCTGCGATTCTCTGAAGTCCTCCTATTATAATAAGACCTGCAAGAATCATAATTGCAATTCCGATTATAAGTGCCGGAACAGATATACCGGTATCTCCTATTTCAGCAGTTGAATTCTTGAAAAATGTTGATTTAAGATTAAGTGTAATCTTATTTACCTGTCCCATATTACCGATACCAAATGATGCAAGTATGGCAAATATTGAGAAAAGTACGGCAAGAACAGAGCCAAGTGTCTTACAATGCTTCTTGGAACCAAGTCCATCCTTAAGATAATACATAGCACCACCGCACCATTCACCCTTGCTGTTCTTTCTTCTATAATATATACCCAGTATATTTTCTGAGTAATTAGTCATCATTCCAAAAAATGCGGCTACCCACATCCAAAATACTGCACCGGCACCACCCATAACGATAGCACCTGATACTCCGGCTATGTTACCTGTACCGATGGTTGCAGCAAGCGCGGTACAAAGTGCCTGAAACTGTGATATAGACTGCTTATCGGTCTTTCTTGTGGCCTTGCTTTCCTTCTTGAAAACTCCGCCTATAGTATTTTTCCACCAATGTCCGAGATGGCTTACCTGGAAGAACTTCGTAACACAGGTTGTAAGTATGCCTGTACCGATTAACAGAATGATTCCTATCTTAACCCATACAAAATCATTGATTGCACTGTTAATGTCATTCAGTGTACTTAAGAACTCTTTCATAAATTTTTCCTCTCTAAATTATTAATTCCTCTTAAAGTATATGTCGCCTGCAACACATCGCATGCGAATAGTTTCATAAGTAAAAAAATGCAGTAAACCACCGATAATGATTTACTGCACCTTTGCAAATCG
>JAFUGL010000086.1 GCA_017469405.1 Lachnospiraceae bacterium
AAGATTTTGGAGGCTTCAAGCATTTCTTCAGGAGTTGGGTAGGAAGGTGCTATACGTATGTTGGAATCCTGAGGGTCCTTGCCATATGGGTAGGTTGCACCTGCGCCGGTAAGAACTACGCCCAAGTCCTTGCACATTTTTACGATTGCCTTTGCACAGCCCGGCATAGCATCAAAGGATATGAAGTAGCCGCCGCGAGGTTTGATCCATGAACCGATTTCAAGTCCTTCGAGTTCACTTTCAAGGGTGGTTAAAACTGCTTCAAACTTTGGACGAAGCAATTCACCGTGAAGCTTCATATGGGCTTTGAGTCCGTTGATGTCTTTGAAAAATCTTACATGACGGAGCTGATTTATCTTGTCATGACCGATGGTTTGAACGGTCATATATTTCTTTATGTATTCTATGTTGGTAAGGGAGGTAGCTATTGCTGAAACACCCGAACCAGGGAAGCTTATCTTAGAAGTTGAAGAAAAGATGTAAACCATATCAGGATTACCTGCCTTTTCACACTCCGTAAGAATATTTAAGATTTCATCCTGAGTGTCTTCATAGAGATGGTGGATGCAGTAAGCATTGTCCCAGTAAATTCTGAAATCCTCTGCTGCAGGTCTAAGGTTTGCAAAACGTCTGACAACCTCGTCTGAATAGGAAATTCCGGTAGGGTTTGAATACTTTGGCACACACCAGATACCCTTGACGGCAGGGTCGTTATTTACATACTCTTCAACCATATCCATATCAGGACCGTCTGAACCGAGAGGAACATTGATCATTTCAATTCCAAATACCTCTGTAATCTTGAAGTGTCTGTCATAGCCAGGGACAGGACATAAGAATTTAACCTTGTCTAATTTGCACCAAGGTGTTGAGCCGTTAACTCCAAATGTCATGGAACGTGAAACTGTATCATACATAATATTAAGACTTGAATTACCGCATACGATAACATTGTCCTTTTCAACACCCATCATACCTGCCATGAGTCTTCGGCATTCGCCGATTCCATCAAGGTCACCGTAGTTTCTGGTGTCGTTACCCAAAACGGTATTCATGTCAGATGAGCTGTTAATTACATCAAGCATCGGCATGGCAAGTGCAAGCTGCGACTGACCCGGCTTTCCCCTAGCCATATTGAGAGAAAGACCTTTTGCCTCTTCGACTTTATATTGCTCTTCAAGAGCATTTTTCAAAGATAAAAGTTCATCTTTGCTCATTTCCTTATAAGCTTTCATAGTCACAATCTCCTTTTTCACATTTATACATATGTCTTTCAATATGATAACCGATTTTAAGGATAATTTCCATAGGAATTTGAAGAAAAAATACCTTATTTGTCAAAAACAAAACGAATTATGCAAAATGCATTAATGTTTTTAAAATATTTGTATAATATAATAGTATGCGAAATGATTTAAAGGTTGTAATTTTGGCAATTAAATGTTACAATATATGATAATAATGCGATAGGTAGCGTTAAATATACGGATTTAAGAGGACTTGGCTATGAATTATTCAGAAGTAATTGAATATGTAAAAAAGATGACTGCTGAAAATGGACGTCCTTCCAACTATCCTTTCAGGAGCAGATATGAACATACTATGCGCGTATATAGATGGGCTATAAAGCTTCAGGCTAAGCTTGGCGGTGATATAGATATTATTGCACTTGCGGCATTACTTCATGACATAGGTTGGGATAGTGAGAGACCACATGAAGAGGTTGGAGCAGAGCTTGCAGTAGATTTTCTTGATGAGCTTGGCGTAGAGCCTGAGATTATCAAAAGAGTTGGCGAGATAATCATGATACATGAGGACAAAGATACGGAAGCAGAGCTTTCGCTTGAATGTAAGATTGTTATGGATGCCGATTTACTCGATGAGGTTGGTGCAGTAAGTGTTATATGGGATTCCATGGCAACGGCATGTGAGGACGAGCCAAGCTATAAGAAAGCATATTACAGAATTAAAAATTACTATAGAATAAATAAACCAAAGATAAGAAGATGTAAGACGGATGCTGCAAGAGCAGAGTATACTAAGCGTATGCAGCTTTTGGAGTCATATATCAATCAGTTGGAAAAGGAATTGTTTTAATAGAAAATAATCGGATAAGATAGGTGGCAGATTGACTTTATTGTTGATGTGCCGCCTTTTTTATGCACACGCCCGCGTAATGAAAATTGTCACTGCGTGACACGCGGGCGGCGCGGCGAATAGGGTGCGATTTCATCTTCCCTACTCGATTGATACACACACGCCCGCGTAATGAAAATTGTCACTGCGTGACACGCGGGCGGCGCGGCGAGTAGGGTGCGATTTCATCTTCCCTACTCGATTATAAAAAAGTTGAAGTGTCCATGGGTGGACATGATATATTATATAAGAAAATGATAAAAATGTAATAAGGGGGATATATGTAGTGAAAAAAATTTTTAACAAAAGCGTAACTGTGTTTATGATAGTTGCTTTGATAATTTCACTTTCTGCTGTATTTGTACTTCAGACAGTGCTTACAAAAAACAGAAATAAAACACAGAGTAAGGACAAGCTTGAACAGGTTAAGGAGAAGTTAAAGAGCAATGACGAAGAGATTGAACGTCTGACAACGAATCTGGGCGAGAATAATCTGGCGAAATCAAGGGCATTTGCAGATATTCTTGCAGCTAATCCGGAAATTCTTGAAAATGATGATAATCTGGATGAAATCTGTGACAGACTTATGGTTAATGAGCTTCATATCATTGATGAAAACGGAATTATTACCAATTCAACTGTTGATGCATACATAGGCTTTGATATGGGAAGCGGAGAGCAGTCAGCAGCATTTCTCGTAATCATAGATAATCCGAGTATTGAAATTGTTCAGGAGCCACAGAAGAATGCGGCAGAAGGAATCGTTGTCCAGTACATAGGTGTTGCTAGAAAGGATGCTGTCGGTGTAGTTCAGGTTGGAATACGTCCTGAGATACTTGAAGAGACACTTGAACAGACAGCTATAGATGTAGTTCTTGAGGACATAGATTTTGGAAATAAGGGATATATATTTGCCGTAGATAAAGCAACAGGCGAGGTGCTTGCACATCCTAATGATGAGCTTATTGGGAAAAATGCATCTGAGATAGGTCTTTCAAAAAATGTGTCAGCAGGAAGCGGTAAAGCTAAGATAGACGGAACAAAGGGATATTATTACATAGAAGAATATGATGATATGTTTGTAGGTACATTTCTTCCTTCAAGCGAATACTACAAGGAACGTACAAGTCAGATGATAGTGCTTTCCATAACACTTATCATTATATTTGTCCTTTTGGTAGTAGTTATAGGAAGTCTGGTAGATAACCAGATTATAAGCGGAATCCAGCGAATCAATGATTCCATGAAACAGATTGCAGGAGGTGATTTTGCGGTTGCTGTAGATGAAAAGGGAAGTCCGGAATTTGCTGAGTTATCTGACAGTATAAATACCATGACCTCAAGTATTAGAAGTACAATAAGTCATAACGAGACACTTATCGCAAGACAGGAACAGGATATGCAGAGTAATATTACTCTCATAGATAACATAAAGGCTGCCGCCCGCAATCTTGACGGGGTTTCCAATGACACCATGCGGGGAGCTGATTCCATTGAACAGGGAACAAGCAGGCAGAAGGCTGCCATACTTGAGCTTGAAAAATATCTTGAGGATCTTGAAGGTGAGTTAAAGAGCAGCGAGCAAAAGACAGTTAATGTTACCGATACCTCAGAAGAGGCAGTTAATGTGATAAATAAGACCCGTGATAAGCTCGCTGAGCTTACACAGTCCATAGATGAAATAAGTAATATCTCACTTCAGATAGAGCAGATAATTGACAACATCAACTCTATAGCAAACCAGACAAATCTTCTTTCCCTCAATGCTTCCATAGAGGCAGCAAGAGCAGGAGAAGCAGGACGAGGCTTTACCGTGGTTGCTTCACAGGTTGGTGAGCTAGCTGCACTTTCCTCCAAAGCTGCACAGGAAACCAGTGACCTTATTCAAAGCACTGTCGCTGCAGTTAAGAAGGGCAAGGCGATTGCAGGAAGCACCGCAGAGGAGTTTGAAAATGTGGTTGGCATAATTAAGCAGGTTGATGAAGGAGTAGATGAAATTGCAGTTATGGTTCGTGAAAATGTAGTGACCTTATCCGAGACCATAAATGAAATTGAAAAAATTGAAGCTGTTGTTGATGAAAATGTTTCCATAGCTCAAAACAGTAAGCAGATATCCGAAAATATGGCAGATGTAACAGGCCGACTTATGGAACTTGTGAATTAATTGGCATAAGGTCGGTTATATATGATGGTATGAAAGCTATAGGGCATCTGAATAGGTACTCGCAAATCTCGTTGACACTCACGATTTGCTAAGCACCTTTCAGATGCCCTATACCTTTATACCCATAGTAAACCTCCACACTTCGCGTGATTAAAACATCAACTTTTATATTACATAGTTTTTTTAATTCATATTATATTATCATATTTTTCTTAATTCATATTATATTATCATTTTTTTCTTAATTCATATTATATTATCATTTTTTCTTAATTCATCTTAATTTATCAATTTTTTTAATTCATTTTATTCATCTATTTTTTTAATTCAGCTTAATTCATCATATTTTTCTGAAACAAATTTGATACATTTATGTATTATGTTTTAAAATATAAAAAGATTACAGTGAAAAGGTGCGAGGTTTTTATGAAAAAGCTATACCAAAATATTTCATTATCAGCTTTAATTATATCTTTAATACTTTCTTTGCCTGCCTGTGGCAAAAAGAACAACGATATATCCGACTATGGAACTGAAGCAGTAGCATCACAGGAGGATGCGGATGACGAGGCCGGAATATCAGATGAGTACGGAAGTTTATCTGACAAACTTGGAACGGATAAGATAGACTGGCAGGAGTCTTTTAGTGCAAACGGAATTAATTACAAGATTAATCTTATGTATGATGTTCCGGATAAAGATAATGTGCCGGTTTATACAACGAAGCTTATCACGAATCTTGATGAAAGAGAAAAAGAGATAGTTGATAATATATTTGGAGATAACTATGAAGAGGTACATGAGATAATAAAAGATGGAGATGTTTCAAAAAAAATTTTTGATATATGGTACGGCGAGAGTGGACTTGGACGAGTGGCTGATTCGGATTCATTTATTGATTATGAAGAGGCATATAAAAAGAATGAATTTTTCAATTCATGGAATAAATATGAGAATTTTTCACTTCATACTTATAAGGGCTTATACGATGAAACAGAGTATTACGCAGTTTTTTCAAGATATGAGGATGATAATTATATAGTTCTACGATTTATAAAGGATGATATAGCAGACTTTGTCGATGTAGAAAATATGAATGGATATGGCTATTACAATGGTGTTATCTGGGGAAATAGTTTAGATGAATACGGGAACTATATTGAAAAAGGCATGACCTATGAGGAGAAGGATAATATTGCTTATGACGTAAAAGAAAAGCTTGAGGAAAAAGCAATTAACTTTTCGAACAGTGTTGTTGGTGGAAATCACTATAAGATAGGCGGAACAGGAGATTTGGGTTATTATGGATATGATAATAAAGGCTTATATGGGGATATTATAAAGTTTGACGGTTACAGATTTGCCATGATAAATGACATTGTTGAGGGTGGCATATATGATGGTACAGATTTGTATTCTTATTTTAGAGCACATGAACAGGAATGCTGTGAGATATCCTCCGAGGGATTTTTATACGCATGCATAGGAGTTTTTTGTGATGAGATAGAGATAAAGTCTTTGGATACAGCCATGCTTGATTTTGAAAATATTAAAGAAGCAATCAGAGATTGCATTGAAAATAAAATTGATGTAAGTAAGCTTGATATTAATTATATAAATATTGATACAATAGATCTTAAATATTATCCGTTTCAAAATCCGCAAAACGAAAAGGAATATACTATGATCCCTGTATGGTGGGTAAATTGCAGTACAAAAAATTTTATGATGATTATAAATGCTGTTGATGGGTCGCTTTTATATTTAAATAATTGATGTTTAGATATAAAAAAGAAGCGAGTAACCCACTAGATACTACATAGAGTCAAGAGGTGCGAATTTGTTTATGAAAAATCTATTTCAAAAGATTACATCGTCAGTTTTAATTATATCTTTATCCTTTTCTTTATCCGCCTGTGGCAAAAAAAACAACGATATATCCGATTACGGAACCGAGGCGGTTGCATCGCATGAGGATGCAGGCATCGAAGAGGCAAAAGCAAATGAATACGGAAGCTTAAGGGACAAGCTTGGAACGGATAAGATAAACTGGCAGGAAAGCTTTGATAATGGTGGAATTAATTATAAAATTAATTTAATGTATGATGTAGAAAATCAGGAAAAAATACCAATATATACGATTAATACATTATCAGATACGGAAAAAAAGGAAAGAGAACTATTAATTAATATATTTGGTGAAAACTATGAAGAAGTTCATACAAATTTGGAGGATGACGATAGTGAAGTTGCTTCAATTGTTCATAGGTGCTTGTTTGAAGAAGGAGAGCCATACATAAACGTAAACGGAGATAATGAAATATATTCGGGTGAGAAGTATTATAATTCATGGTCGGAATACGAAGGCTTTTATATTCATACTTATAAAGGTATTTATGACGAAAAAGAATACTATGTAGTTATTTCAAAGCACACAGATCCTGATTATATAATATTGAGGATGACACCGAAAAAAATGTCGGATTTTATGGATGATGACAGAATTACAAGCAATTATAGTTTTCCGGGTGAAAATAGTTATAACCTTGAAAATGTATGTAAGGACAGTAAGGATGATTGCTATCAAGTTGCAATGGATTTTTTGGTAACAAAGCTGGATAAAAACAGGATGTTATATGATACAGATGAAGAATTATATTATTATTCAGATATAGATAAAACAGTATCGGATATAGTTGCTATTGATGGCTATGGATTTGAAATAGGGGAAAATATAATAGAAAATGAAATAATCTGTGACGGTTCGGTAATTGATGGACTTATTGATCATGAGCCACAGTGTATAAATGTATCGTCAAAGGGAATAAATTACATTTGTATCAGAGTTTTATACGACAGCTTGGACATAAGCACAGATAATGCCTCTATGTTGGATGCGGAAAGTCTTCTTGAAATATTTAAAAAGCAAATAATTGATAATTTGGATTTAACTGATACAACAATAAAACGAGTTAGTTTTGATGGATTGTTTTTCGGATATTACCCAATACCAAACCCTGAAAATAAAGATGAAGTAACATTAATACCTGTATGGTGTCTTAATTCAAATACCTTAAGTTTAAGAATTATCGTTAATGCAATTGATGGTTCATTGGTATTTATAAAGAATTGAGTTTTTTGAAATATAGTTTACATAATTAAACATGGTTTACATAATAATGACACGATTTGTTGCATTTCTTAAAAATTATTGATTTTTGTTTTATTATGTTGTATGTTCTTCTTAAGCAGTTATATTTCTTTATAATTCTACCCATCCGGATTTATTATAGATAATTCTGCTTATCCCATTAAACAATAGTAAGCTTTAGAAACAAGTTTTATTAATTAAACTTGTTAGAGTTGCATTAACAAAATCTATATTGTAAAATGAGGAGGAAGAATATTGAAAGTACAGAACAATCTTGCAAGGCGGATTGATACAGCAGCCAGTATAGCTTCTTATGACAGGATATGCACAAATCCACCCAAAATGAGACAAAATACCATAACCAGATATTCGTTTTTGAAAGAGGATTTGTACGGATATTTTGATGAGGATAAAAGTCGTTATGATTTAATTTCTGTTATAATGATTGGATTAATAAAAGATAATAACTATAATAAAAATATGGATGATGGAGAAGAATCTATAGACAGTCTGATAAAAATGCTGTCAACACTTTTATCAAAAGAAATAAAGCCTGAAGAAAAGAAAAATACATTGAATAAAGAATTCGGAATTACAATGTCTGAAGAAATGGAAGGAGGTTTAAATGATATGTGTAATTTAGGCCAGGGAGTTTATGATGAAGGAGTTATGGAAAGTATAAAAAAACTAATGAAAAACACCGGTTGGAATATTGATAAATGTATGGATATGTTGGATATACCAAGTGAAAGAAGAGAAAGGTATAAATATGCAATACAAAATACGGTAGTAACTGCGTAATAATTTATCACAAAGGACCCATTCGGGTCCTTTTCTTATTCTGTTTTCTGAAACATATTTGATACATTTATATTTTATATTTAGAATATAAAATAATTAGAGCCAAGAGGTGCGAATTTGTCTATGAAAAAGCTATATCATAAATTTACATTATCAGTCTTAATTATATCGCTAATTATTTCTTTGCCTGCCTGCGGAAAGAAAAGCAATGACATATCCGACTACGGCAACCAAAATGAAGCAACTAAAAGCGATGCTTCAGA
>JAFUGL010000087.1 GCA_017469405.1 Lachnospiraceae bacterium
AGAAGCAGCATTAACACATCGAACATAAACTGAATTATATATGCAGTTTTTGATATATGAAGGATATATAAAATTTGTTGAGTAATATTACTATTTATCTTTAAACAATATTTAAATGGCTTACGAAGCTTGGATAAATCCATAAGCAGGTACTTTGAACACGTCGGAACTTAGCGAATTGGATGACGATTATAATCAACTTTACAAAGTAAGAAGTTGATTATAATTGGCATACAAAGAGCTTAGAACCGCTACGTGTGAGAGTAGCGAGAGCGTGCCTGCGATGGATTTAATCCAAGCTCGTAAGCCAAACCAGAAAGGTAGGTAAAACACATGAACATACAAAAAAACGGATTATATAATCAGGAATTTGAGCATGACAACTGCGGTATAGGCGCAATCGTCAATATAAACGGAGTAAAGTCACACGATGTTGTAAAGGATGCTTTAAGCATAGTGGAAAACCTTGAGCATCGTGCCGGTAAGGATGCAGAAGGAAAAACCGGTGATGGTGTAGGTATTCTTACACAGATATCACATAAGTTCTTTAAGAAGATTTGTAAGGAAATAAACATAGAAATCGGAAATGAAAGAGAATATGCGGTAGGTATGTTTTTCTTCCCTCAAAATGAGCTGCAAAGAAGTCAGGCTAAGAAGATGTTTGAGATAATCGTGGCAAAGGATAAGCTTGAATTTTTAGGCTGGAGAGAGGTTGATGTTGTACCGTCGGTTCTTGGAAGCAGGGCAAGAGAGTGTATGCCTTCTATATATCAGGCATTTATCAAAAGACCGGATACACCTATGACAGATCTTGAATTCGACAGAAAGCTTTATGTTATAAGAAGAGAATTTGAACAGAGTAATGACAATACCTATGTTCCGTCACTTTCATGCAGAACTATAGTTTATAAGGGTATGTTTTTAGTAGGACAGCTTAGGACATTTTTCAAGGATTTACAGGATGAGGATTATGATTCGGCTATAGCCATGGTTCACTCGAGATTTTCAACCAATACCAATCCAAGCTGGGAGAGAGCTCATCCTAACAGATTTATCGTACATAACGGAGAGATTAATACTATTAAGGGTAATGCTGATAAGATGCTTGCAAGAGAAGAAACCATGCATTCGGATCATTTTTCAGCAGATGATATGACCAAGGTTCTTCCGGTTATATCACAGAGTGGTTCCGACTCTGCCATGCTTGACAATACCCTTGAATTCCTTGTTATGAGTGGTATGGATCTGCCGCTTGCTGCCATGATTATGATACCTGAGCCTTGGGCACACAATGATACTCTTACCCAGGAAGAAAGAGATTTTTACCAGTATTATGCAACAATGCTTGAGCCTTGGGACGGACCTGCATCAATCCTTTTTTCAGACGGAGATGTGATGGGTGCTATCCTTGACAGGAACGGCCTTAGACCTTCAAGATATTATGTTATGGATGATGGAAGACTTATCCTGTCTTCAGAGGTAGGAGTTCTTTCACTTGATGAGAGGCACATTTTAAAGAAAGAAAGACTTCATCCGGGCAAGATGCTTTTGGTAGATACCATTAATAAGGTTATTCTTTCCGATGAGGAGATAAAGGAAAAATATGCTAAAAAGGAGCCTTACGGAGAGTGGCTTGACAGCAGTCTTTTAGAGCTTCACGACATTAAGATTCCAAATGAGAAGGTTATATCCTACACAAATGAGGAAAGGCAGAGACTTCAAAAGGCATTTGGATATTCATATGAAGATTATCAGGAGGGCATAAGAAATATGGCACTTAACGGTGCCGAGGCGATAGGTGCCATGGGTGTTGATACCCCTATAGCTGTGCTCTCAGAAGAGTACCAGCCGCTGTTTTATTATTTCAAACAGCTTTTTGCACAGGTTACCAATCCGCCTATAGATGCGGAGAGAGAAAAGATTGTTACCTCGACTACGGTTTATGTGGGTAAAAACGGTAATCTTCTTGAGGAAAAGCCTGAAAATTGTCAGGTATTAAAGATACATAATCCTATACTTACAGACCTTGACCTTCTCAAGATTGAGAAGATGAATAAGCCGGGCTTTAAGGTTGCCAAGGTTTCAACTCTTTATTACAAGAGCACACCTATGAAAAGAGTTATAGATCATCTTTTTGTTGAGGTTGATAAGGCATACAAAGAGGGTGCAAATATACTGATTCTCTCAGACAGGGGAGTTGATGAAAATCATGTTGCCATACCTTCACTTCTTGCTGTGGCAGCAGTTCATAAATACCTCGTTCAGACTAAGAAATGTACAGCTATGTCACTTATTCTTGAATCCGGAGAGCCTCGTCAGGTGCATCATTTTGCAACCTTACTTGGCTTTGGTGCTTGTGCTGTCAATCCGTATCTTGCTCATTCTTCCATACAGGAGCTTATAGATGAGGGAAGACTTGATAAAGATTATTATGCAGCAGTAAATGATTATGACGATGCAGTTTTGCATGGCATAGTTAAGATAGCATCCAAGATGGGTATTTCAACCATCCAGTCCTATCAGGGCAGTAAGATATTTGAGGCAATAGGTATATCCAAAGAGGTTATAGACGAGTACTTTACGGGAACCGTCAGCAGAGTCGGAGGAATTACCCTTGATGATATAGCTAAGA
>JAFUGL010000088.1 GCA_017469405.1 Lachnospiraceae bacterium
CAAAAATGATTTTAATCCCTTTTTCTGAAATTATATTGAGGTTAGTGAGCCTGCGTCGATAACGGAGCGAGAGCGTGTCCTTCGAAGACCTGATATATGATGAGCACCCTTAAGGAAACTTACTCCGGCAGTTACACCCTCTATATCCTGCCGACCCTACCCGTATAAACCGGAATTGGGCAGTACTTGAAGAGATATAAAAAAAGTTGTAGAATTGTACCATAAAAAATGAAATTTAATTCGTATATATTTTAGAAAGGCGGTTTTAAGATGACTGACAGTGAATTTACGTCAGCCATAAATTTGCTTTTAAATGGGGATAAAAACGGACTGAGGATGATTTACGAGGCGTATATGAAGCTTATATATGCGGTGGTCTATAATACAGTCCAAAATAAAGAAGAAGCAGAGGATATTACATCAGAGTTCTTTATTAAGCTGGTTCGTGTGGCGGGAAGCTTTAAAAAGGGAAGCCCGCACAAGACCTGGCTTGTAACCATAGCAAAAAATATGGCGATTGATGCAATCAGGAAAAACAAGAATACCGTAGCGGAATACGATGAACCGCATACGGAAGGGATAGAAAATGAGGCTGTCCTGTCGCATGATATGAAGCAGGCGATGTCAATGCTTAATCCAAATGAAAAGGAAGTAATTGATATGAAGCTCATGGGGCAGCTTAAGTTTAAGGAGATAGCCAAGATAACCGGAAAGCCGATTGGAACGGTCACGTGGCTATACAATGAGGGAATAAAAAAGCTAAGGAGGTGTCTTTCTAATTATGAGTAAAAATGTAATAAACTTAACTGAATATAAGGATAATCTGGAAGACATTGATAATATGGTGGAAGATATTCCCGAGGATATCCTAAATGAGTACTTAAAACAAGTGGAAAATGATACTCCTGATTTGTGGTCTCGTATCGATGCGGGCTTTGACAAGGAGATTAATCTTATAGATAGTGAAAATAAGGCCAGAAGAAGAAAGACGGCAGGCTTTATAGCTGCAGCAGTTTTGATAGTTGTAATTGCAATACCTGTAGCTATTTTAAATGTAACTAACAACAAAAAAGGTAAGGATAGTAAGACAACTGAAAAGGATTCTCAAAATTATATTCAGATGGAGGACAACTATATAGAAGAAGCAGCAGAATCAGATGATAGCGATTATGATTCGTATGATATGTATGATACAGAAGCATCTGATGTGGAAACTTCTGATGCAGAGTTCTATAATGGAGATGCTTTAAAAGACGATGCAGCCGCGGATTATCCTACTTCAGGCGAAGCATTTGATTCAGATCAAAATTCAATCAGTACGGATAACCAGGAGGCTGAAGATAGTAATGCAAAAGAAGATATTTCGGACAGTGAAATTGCAAAAGAAGTATTATATAAAGAGATTGTTTATGTATATAACGGCAAGGTTAAAGAGGAAAATATACCATCTGAATATAATATAAGCGAACAGATACCAAATGATTTTTGCAATTATCCGGAGGATGAACTTACAGTTATCCAATCCGAAAATGATGAGAATAAGGATTATATATATATCCGCTATGGAAGTACTTATGTAAGATATCAGAGGAAGGATATGAATTCCATAAGCAAATAAAGTGTGATATGGGCGTGAGCCTTGTCACATCTATATAATGCATGAAAAAGGGAACAACAAAATAGTTACACGCAAAGCTTTCTTCCGCTAACGCTTTGCTTAGTAACTTTTTGCTGTTCCCTTTTTTCGCATGGTATGGTGTCATGGATGTGACAAGGCTCACGCCCATGACACATTTTTTAATTATCTGAAAAAATTTTTAAAAATTCCCCATAAAAAATAAAATCCCATGCGTATATATATCAGATACATCAAAAAAGGTATCAAAACCATTTAAAAAATAAAACCGCATTTCAAAAATGACAGCAAGGATTTATGACAAAAAATAAAATAAAAAAAATATTAAAACTTGAAAATCAGAAAAATTAATATCATGAAAATGGAGGAAAAAAATATGAGAAAAGGATATTTAGGAAAGAGAATAGTGGCATTTACACTTGCAGGAGCTATGATGCTTGGAATGTGTGCCTGCGGTAAGAAAAAAGATGAAGAAAGTAATTTGAGTAGAACTGTTACAGAGATGTTTAATCCGGATTCTGAAGAAAGCACTACTGAATCTCGAGAAAAAAATGATGATAATTCCAAAGGTGATACTGAAGTAAATATGTATGATATTCAGGCGGATGAGGAGTGTGCAGACTATGATATGGCAACAAATAGTGTAACGGGTGCTTATTATGTTGAGACAGAGGATTATTATTATGGTGATGAGGAGTTTAACACTAACGAGTATAATGATCTGGCTGAAAATCCTTGGATGTCGGTTAAGCTGTCTCCACTCTCGACATTTGCAGCAGATGTAGATACTGCATCATACAGCCAGATCAGAACCAATATCACCAATGGATATGAAATTGATCCGGGCATGGTAAGGATTGAGGAAATGATAAACTACTTCCATTATGATTATGAGACACCGAGAGGAGATGACAAATTTGCAGTTCATATGGAATATGCAGACTGTCCTTGGAATGACGATACACAGCTCGCACTGGTATCTCTTAACACTGAAAAGATTGATTTTAGTGATGCACCTGAATCAAATATAGTATTTCTTATAGATACTTCAGGTTCGATGTTTGACAGCAACAAGCTTCCGCTTGTACAGCAGTCCATGTGTATGCTGGCTGAAAACCTTACAGAAAAGGACAGAGTTTCAATAGTAACCTATGCAGGCGGAGATGAGGTAGTACTCGAAGGCGCTAAGGGTTCGGATTATTATGAGATATGTGATGCGATAGAAGGTCTTGAGGCATGGGGCTCAACAAATGGAGCAGCAGGTATTGAGACAGCATATGCTATAGCAGAAAAATATTATATCAAGGGTGGTAATAACAGAGTAATACTTGCAACAGATGGTGATTTAAATGTAGGTGTAACAAGTGAAAGTGCACTTGAGCAGCTTATAACAGAGAAGAAAAAATCAGGAGTATTTTTAAGCGTAATTGGTGTTGGATATGGAAATTACAAGGATAACAAGCTTGAAACACTTGCTGATAAGGGTAACGGAAACTACGCATATATTGATTCGATTTTTGAGGCAAAGAAAGCATTAGTTGATGATTTGGGCGCTAATATGGTAACAGTTGCAAAGGATGTTAAGCTTCAGGTGGAGTTCAATCCTGCACTTGTTAAGGGCTACAGACTTATAGGTTATGAAAACAGAACTATGGCAGCAGAGGACTTCAATGATGATTCTAAGGACGGCGGCGAGATGGGAGCAGGCCACAGCGTAACAGCAATCTATGAAATCATTCCGGTTGATTCAAAGATGGAAGTACCTTCAGCAGATTTAAAATACAGTGACGGAGCAGATAATGAAATATACGGTAGTGGTGAGTACAATAACGAACTTTTTACTTTGAGAGTAAGATATAAGGAGCCGGATGCAGATGACAGCAGCCTCATTGACTTTGTATGCAAGACTGATTCATATTCAAAGGAGGGCAGCGACAACTTAAGATGGGCAGCATCAGTAGCAGCCTTCGGAATGTACCTCAAGGACAGCGAGTACATGGGTGATACAAACCGCAAGCTTATAATCTCACTTGCAGAGTCAACAGAAGATTTAAAAGATGACGAATATAAGCAGGAATACATCGAGCTTGTAAACACATACTTTGAAAATATGGACTAATACGAGGAAAGGTGTCGCTGTGCTAGCACAAGCAACACTTTGACGAGAAACACCATCGAGCTGTAAAGCGAGATGGACTAAAAATGCGATATTGGACGTGAGCCCTGTCACATTAACAGAATAGGCTATGATATCAAAAAAATGCACACGCATGGCACGTGTTACTTAACGCCATGCTTTGTGCATTTTTTGATGCCTGATATACTCATTATATGTGACAGGGCTCACGTACTGTGTCACATATTTTTTTATAAAAAAATCGACCAAATTGCATCTTAAATTATCTAATATATAGGAAGATTATTTAGAAACATTATATTTATATTAAAAGGTTTGATATAATTATTTCCATACATATTACGAAAAGAGGAAAATTACAATGAAAAACCTGGTAAAACAGGCAAAGCGTGGAAATAAAGATGCATTTTCAGAGTTGATACAGATGAACAAGGTTAATATGTATAAGGTGGCGCGAGCGATTCTTGATAATGATGAGGATGTTAGTGATGCCATACAGGACACCATACTGATATGCTGGGAAAAGCTGGATACGCTTAAAAATAACGATTATTTTAAAACTTGGATGACAAGGATTCTTATAAATAACTGTTATAAGATTATAAATATGAATACCAAGGAATTGCCACATTCCTTTACAGATGAATTGACCGCCAACGATCCGGGCATTGAAAATGCAGAGTGGAAGGATAGCCTTGAGTATATGGAGGAAAAGTATAGAATTATGATAATTCTCTATTATGTTCAAGGTTACAAAATCAAAGAGATAGCCAAGATACTTGATTTAAAGGAAACTACAGTAAAGGACAGATTAAAAAAGGCAAGAGAACAATATAAATTAAAAATTTTGGGAGAGAAAGGAGAGAGAAAATGAGCTTTGAGGTATTTATTGAAGAGATAAAATCAGATAATGAGATACCTGAAGTGGTAGATTCGGGAATTAAAGAGGCTTTAAGCAACCTGGCAAAAAAAAACAATCAAAAGAATAATATCAATTCTGCTATTAGGTATAAGAGATTTGTTATGGCATTTACTATATTTTTGGTATGTGTTTTTACACTTTCCGTATCGGCGCAGACTTTTATATACTGGTCGGGCAGCATTGAGGATAGATTTGTCTTAAATTTATTTGATAAGGATATACTGGAAAACGGAGGTTTTGCTGTAAATCCAAGTATGACAAGAGGTGAAGCAGATGTAACAATTGCAGAGTATAACGGCGTTGTAATATCTGTAACACAGACGGTTGCAGACAGTAATAATATTGTTATCGGCTTGCAGATAACAGGACTTGAGGACTATGCAAAAAGTGAGCTTATACCTGAATGTGAAGTATTGATAGACGGAAAAAGTATTCCACATGTAAGTGCGTACTCTTTTATTTATGACAGTGAAAAGGGATATGGTGAAACCTATATAGAAATACTATACAATTCAGGGGATGAGGAAGATGTGGAAAGCATCATCGGAAAGAGAATTGCAATCAATGTAAAGGGTATTGCCACATGTGACAATCTTCCTACTGTACAAGGCTTTAATTATGTTGTAGAAGGTGAATGGCAGCTTGAGTGGACCATGAGTGGAGGCGAGGAAAAAAGAGAGTGGAACCTGTCAAAAGATATAGGGGATACGGGAATAGTTCTTATCTATGCAAGGATTACACCTATTTCAATTTATCTTAGGTTTAAGGCTGACGACACCGTAGGAGCTTCTGCTGAAGGCTTTGGTGAAAAACATAACTTATATGGTATCAAGTTTTCTGATGGTAGTATAAGATATAATGCCATATCAGAAGGTGAATACGGATTGGCATTTGAAAAGGACTATGATTATTATATGAATTATTATTTTAATAATATCGTTAACCCGGAGGATATAAGTGCTTTGCTTTTTATAAAGGAAGTACCGATTAATTATGAGAATCCTTCAGAGGATGAGTATTATGTTATTGGGTTGGATTGATGCGTTATGAAAAAAACTGATAAAAAACATTTGCCACATTTCCTAAAAGGATTAATTATAGCTGTTTGCCTTGTTGCCTTAGGCATATTCTTTTATAATGCACAGCGAGGTATGATATTTGGTAAAATAAAAATAAATGCCAACGGGCATGATATTGAAATTGGTGAGATGAAGAACTGGTCGGGTCTTGGTTCAGAAACTTTTAAAAGTGCGGCAAATATAAAGGATAGTAAGGACAGTACCGATAAAACCATTTTCGTTTTCAGTAAGGGTGCATCTGATCCAAACTTGTACGTGTATTATATTGAATTAAAGGTTGACGGAAGAGATTTTATTATTGCTTATGTCGTTAATAAATATGAAAAAAACAGAGCGTATAGAATAAATGCTGAAATTAATATTGAATTTAAAGATGATATCATTTATTTCAGCTTAAATACAAGCAACAGGATTTATAAGGTATCTGCACTGGGCAACGAGATAGTTCAGTTGGAATTTTGGGATGATTCGGAATATAGTGATGCGGTAATTGAGATTGATGAGGACGGTAATTTTAACAAAGTTCGTGAAGGAAATGATTATATCTACGAAAGGACAGAAAGTGTAAGCTTATCAAATGAGGATGATATAAAGGATGAAGATATCGTTAAGCTTGAGATACCGTATTGGATAGTCTGGAGAGGCAGTGAAAGTGAAACAGATAAATATATAGCGGCACTTAAGGAAGAAGCCGATAATACAGATATAGCGAATTCTCTTACCGTGAACGATGATAACAGCTTAACCTATTATGTAACAGGATTACAGATAGATTTGATGAGAGATAAAATAAGTGATGAGATCTCAAAATTGATAAAGGATCATAAGAGTATAGATGTTTATATAAGTCCGGGATATTCGAAATTATATTTTTATGTAGATAAATATGTTGATTATCAGGATTTTCTGGATTATAGAAAAGAACTTGAGGATAAAATGCTTTTAGCACAGATTTACTTGGGTGAAGAGTCGGATCTGATCAGTGTTTATACTAATGTGACAGATAAAGAAACAGGTGAATCCTTGTTTAGTAATTTTTATTATTATGACTTAGAAAGATGGGAAAAAAATCCGTCACAAGAGGAATGGAACGAGAAGCTGGGAAAATAACATGACAGCTTAAAATAAAACTAAGGAGAAGAGTATGGATAATAACAATTTTACACAAAATAACAATCAAAATGATACAGGCTGGCAAAACAACGGTCAGCAGGATGTGTATCAGCAGGGAATGAATCAGCAGGGTATGAATTCGCAAGGCATGAATCCGCAAGGCATGAATCAAAATGGTATGTATCAGCAGAATCCATATCAACAGAATATGTATCAACAAAATATGGGACAGCAAAATGCTTATCAGCAGGGAATGAACCAGCAGATTATAGGGCAACAGAATGCATACCAACAGGGTATGTATCAGCAGGGAATGGTTCAGCAGAATACATATCAACAGGGTATGGCTCAGCAAGGTATGTATCAACAGGGAAATCAACCGGGATTAACCCGAAAGGAATTTATAAACCTTCCGCGGATGAGCAATATAAAGAAAAACATAAATTCCTGTGTTTTTGCTTTTTATATAGTTTCAGGAATAAATTTTGTCATGGGACTGGTTGGAACTTCACCGGCAATGGTGTATTTTGATGTTGCATTTGTCTTCTTGATGGGTCTTTTACTTCAGATGACGTACAGCAAAATAGTCGGATTGTTATCACTTGGCTATGGTATTTTAAATATGATTATTTTTATTATTTATGTTGGATATCCCGGCGGATATCTGATAGTTATAATTGGAATGCTTGCCACATCTGCAACCTTTAAATTCGATAAGGCTTGGGGAGAGTATATAAATACCGGAAAAAAACCGTTTAATATTAAGTAAAAGAGTCTGAATAAGGAGATAGCATGAATAATTTTATCAATAAGGGTAACGGTACTACAAATGAATTTTATGGAAATATGTATCAAAATAATATGTATCACCCACAAAATCAACCGGGACTTTCTCAAAAAGATTTTTTAAATCTTCCGCAGTTGTATAACATAAAAATAATGATTTACGTAAGTGCTATGATGTTGTATTTTTGCTCGGTTGAGAATCTTATTTTGATTCTTAACGGAACTATTGTCGGAGATTTGCTTATTGTAGGAATATTTGATTGTGTCGTTCTGCTTGTTTTTGGTATTTTAATTCAGACAACATATAGCAGAGTGGTCAGTGTAATTGTCCTTTGCTATGGTATTTTGCAATTGTTAATCAGTATAGTTAAGTTTGGAACTATGGGAGGACTTTTAGTGGTAGTAGCCGGAGCCCTTGCTGTTTACGTGACCTTCAAGTTTGATAAGATATGGAAGGATTACGTAAATTATGGAAATATTCCTAATTACAAGTAATATAAAGTGACACGGTGCCAGGCACCGTGTCACTTTGATGGAGGGCGTTACAGATGAAAAAAAAGATTATAATTATTATATTAATTGTTTTAACACTCATACCGGTAAGAATTGATATTAAGGACGGCGGTTCGGTATCATATGAAGCTTTACTTTATGGAGTCACAATATACAATCAGAGGATTCTTGGACCACTCAGAGGAACTGAGGTAAGGATACTTTGGTTTTGTGCATATGACGGAAGCTATTATATATATGAACCGAGTGTTGATTTTGTAGATGTTGATATGACAGGGGTATCAGAAATAGAGTTAAGAAATGTAAAAAACGGAGAAGTGACTATAATTACAGATGATATAGACATTGCTTGTATATGTACGTATATCAGTGGATTAAAGGGGCAGTGGGGAAGTACAACTAAAGGACGTAATAATTTAGAGCCATATGAATCATATGAAATAAAACTTAATGATCAAGATGGAAATGAAGTATTAGCATTGACTTTCATGGAAGAATGGTCGGACTTTTTATATGGTGATGATGGTGAGGGATATCCGATAAATTATTCTTTGAATACTAAAATAGATGAAGTGTTGGATTTCCTATGTAAGTATGATGCGTCTTATTCGGAAGAATAAAAACGTGACACGGTGCCAGGCACTGTGTCACGTTTTTGATCATCATATATTTAAGTTTTAACAAATAATAAATTATCTAAAAATAAGTTGATCGATATTTTCGAAAGGGAAAATATCCACACATAGATATTTTCGAAAATATTCTAACACATTTTTTGTCGTTCACCACATCTTTTTTGCAATTCACCACAAATTTCCAAAATAATAATTTAATAATGATATATTAGCATAAACAAAAAGCTGAACTTATATAGAGCTTGCGAAATCGTAAATTAAACAATATATGAGGAGAGACAAATATGCTAAGAAAGAAGAAAATGAAAAGCTTAATAGGATTACTGCTTGCAACGGTTATGGCATTTGGCTTGTGCAGCTGCGGAATCATTAAAAAGGAAGTAAAAGATGAAGCCACAGTAAACGATGCAGGCAGTACGGATAACGACTCAAAGGACAGTGAGAAAAAGGCCTCTGAGGAGATTAGACCGCAGGATGATTTTTATGGCTATGTGAATAAGGATACACTGCTTAATCTTGACCTTCATTATGGAGAGGCATACGGTGGACCGGCAGCGGACATTATGAATGATGTTAATGCAGAGATAATAAGTCTTATCAGTGACATAGCAGCTTCAAATAAAAGCTATGAGCCGGGTACCAATGAACAGCTCGTTAAGGATGCATATACTCAGTATCTTAATCAGGAGGATATAGGTAGTCTTGGTGCAGAGCATTTTAATAAGATACTTAAGGAGATAAATGAGGCAAAAGATACAGACGAGCTTCTTGATATAATCGGTGAGATTGCAAAAGAGGAAGGACAGATTCTTTATTTTGATATCATGATTGAGAGAAACTTCTTTGAATCAGAAAAAAACGCTCTTTATATAGATCAAAAGGATTCAATTTTCAACATAGCTCTAAAGGATATATATGAGAGTGATGAGGAAAGACAGATGCTTCGTTCATATGTGCTTGATGCACTTTTGGCTTGTGGAGAGGAGCTTGATGAGGCAGGAAGGAAAGCTGATGATTTTGTGTACTTTGCAATTGATGTGGCAGGTAAGACAGATTATCAGATTATGGATGCAGAAAATCCTTATGCATCATTTACTTTTTATGAAGAGGATGCCTTTGATGAGATACTTAAAAATTTTGATGCGGATAATTTTGAAAAAAACATGGGTATTAAAGATAATCCGTACGGAGGCTGGTATGTAAGAGATAAGGAACAGCTTGCCATGCTTGCCGATTCATTTAACGATGATAATCTTGAATGTATTAAGACCTATCTTATCTGTGACCTGATGAACAGATACAATTATTTTCTGACCGATGAATATGAGTTTTTAAAGCTTTATGCACCTATTAGCTATCTGGCGAAAGAAGAGGAGACTGCCCTTTATACAAACAGTTTGTTAGAAAACAGAGTAAGCGAGCTTTATGCTGATAGGTACTATACGGAGAAAATGGATGAAGAGCTTACACGTATGTACGAGGACATTAAGGAGGGCTATAGACAGCTTATAAATGAGGCGGACTGGCTTAGTGAGGCAACCAGAAAAGGACTGATAAAGAAGCTTGATAATATGTATTTTGTTAAGGGCGGCGGAACCCCGCACGAGGTTGATAAAAATGATGCAAAGCTTATCGGAGACGATGCATTTATAACATATGTAAATGTTAATAAGGATAATTATAATAAAGAGCTTGATATGATAGGTAAGGCACATGATAAATCCGAGCCTATTATGTCTGCACAGACGGTTAATTCCATGTATGGTATAGACAATTCATTTAACATAACAGTGGCTATTATGCATGCGCCATACTTTGACGTGGATGAGGATTATTATACCAACCTCGGAGGACTTGGAATGGTAGTTGCTCATGAGATGGGGCACGCCTTTGATTCAAACTGTATCAACTATGATGCGGACGGTAATTACAATCCTGACTGGATAAGTAAGGAAGACAGGGAAGAGCTTGAAAACAGAATGGATAGGATGATTGAATATTATTCGACATTTACGATTATGGATATATATCATGTAAACGGTGAGATTACCTGCGGTGAAAATTATGCGGATAAGGGCGGTATGGAGTGCCTTATGAAGATAGCAAAAACCGATGAGCAAAGAAGAAAAATCTTTGAAAATTATGCTTATATCTGGTGCATGATGATTGAGGATACCGCGGCGATGGATAAGCTTCAAACCGATGAACACAGTCCAGAGTGTATAAGAGTAAATGCAGTGCTTTCGTCGACGGATGAATTTTATGAGCTTTATGATGTAAAGCCGGGGGACGGAATGTATGTGAATCCTGAAGACAGAGTAAGCAGATGGTAAAAGGAGGAAGATAAGAAAATGCGTATAATGATAAAGCACACTTTAAAAAATATATTTTCAAAACCGCTTCGAACCTTGCTTTTATTCGTATGTATAGCAAGCTGTTCATTTTCGGCTCTCCTTTGCATAGATATGTCCGGTTCGATGGAGTATCTCGTTAAGAATCTGCTTACCCAGGTAACAGGTACAAGCGATATCATCATAACGGATGAGCTTGGAGTGGATGAAGATATCCTGGACATGGATATACCTGTAAATGCATTGCTTATAACCACAAGACAGGGCGGAAGCATCGAGATACCGGAAGGCTTTTACAACTATTTTCATTCGAAAAGCTATACGGTAGAGTCTATGGATTTTGACATGGCTTATAAGATGCGTCTTATAGGAGAGGAAATTAACTTAAATGACGATGAGACTGCTATATCGAAAAAGCTTGCCGGAAGCTATGGTTTAAGTGTAGGTGATGAGCTTGTCTTATACAGTGATGCGGGTGAGGCTGTTTCATATAAGGTAAGTGTGATTCTTTCTGAAACAGGTATGGCAAACGGAGCAAGTCTTGCACTTCTTAGTAAAGAGGGAATGCTTAAGCTTGATTTTGACGGAGAGCTTATATATGCGGAGGCTTACATAGATGTTTTGGACGATGATGATGCAGACGAGGTTGTAGATATTCTTAAGGAAAGAGACTACAGAGCTGATGTCGGTAAGATTATAGATGACGGTGAGATTAATGCTATGATTAAGATTATAACGCTTATCTTCCTTTTAATGTTTGCCGTGTGTCTGTTGTTGGTAATATTTGTAACCATGTCGGTTTCGCAGCGTATAGTCAGTGAACGTATGTCAGTCGTAGGTACATTTAGAAGTCTTGGTTTATCTAACAGATTTACTACAGGATTTTTACTTGCAGAGACAGGACTTTACGGCTTGTTCGGAGGTATAATCGGATGCGTTCTTTATAAGATTGTGAGAAGCATTTTGCTCGGAGGTATAATATCGGTTGATTCAAAGGATGCAAGTGTTTCGGTAGATTTCGGAAAAACCGGAATAGGTGCTTATATAGCAGTTATACTGATTGCAATTTTCATAGAATGTATCTGTTCGATTAAGGAGATTGTTAAGGCATCAAGAACCTCTATCAGAGACATTATATTTGATAACAAGGATACAAAGTATAAGCTTAACAAGGTGTCCTATACTTTAGGTGCAATTATGATTCTTGTATCAATAGTTTTACTTGTTGTAACCGATAATATTGCGGCTATGTTTATAAGCTTTGCATTTATCATATTTGGAATTTCACTTTTATTTCCGGTTTTGCTTTGCCTTTGTTCAGGTCTTTTGGTAAAGCATTTTGATAAAAGGGAAAAGCCGGTTGCAAAGCTTGCAGCACTAGAGTGTTTTGCAAGAAAAAGTACTGTGGGAAGCGGAGTACTTTGTATAACGGCAGCAGCACTTGCGATAGTACTTTTTATATTTGTAACATCGCTTGATGCGATATATGACATAAAGACCTTTGATGCCGATATCCAGATACAGCTTAATAACGATCAGAAGGCTTCGATGTTTTCTTACATAGATGATTTGGAAGGAGTAAGCGAAACTGAGACAGTTTATAAGGTTGAGAAAAAAATAACAATAAATGATTATACCAAGGATGTTAATATATTCGGACTTCCTAAAGAAGGTTTTTTACTTTTGATAGGTATTAAAAATCTGCCTTCAGATATAGATAATGATACATTTTATATAGACAAAGCAATTGCAGATAAATTTGGTGTAAAAGCGGGAGATGAGGTGGAGCTTACCTTTGATTCGGACAGTTATCTGCCTATCAAAAAGACACTTAAGGTCGGTGGATATATAGACAGTAATAATTATGATTCGACCTCTAATTCAATCGTAATATCAATGGATAATTATATAGATATATTTCATGATTATCCGAGTGAAATATATGTAAGATGTGATAATCCTGAGGAGATAAAGTCAAAGATTAAAAAATACTCAGGCACTGTTATATATGATGTTCAGACACTGGATGAATATAATGCAACTTGGGAAAGTAAAAAAACAGGTATGAAGTCCATGCTTATGCTTGTAATAATACTTGGTGTTGCGCTTACGGTAATCGGTATGATAAGTAATCAGCTTATCGGCTTTGAAGGAAGAAAGCGTGAGTGTGCCGTGCTTATGTCGACGGCTATGACGAGAGATAAGCTCTCATTTATGTTTATTCTTGAGAGTATGATATCGTCGGCGATTGCACTTATAGTTTCTCTTCCTGCGGCGATTCTGGCATTTGTTCCGTTTAGAAGACTTTTGAATTCGTTGGCAGGTGGGTTCAACGTATCCTATGATATAAAAATGTATGTGGTATTTCTGGTAATTTTATGGGTGGTATTTACTTTGGTGTCACTGTTCCCGGTTAGGTCACTCAGGAAGATGAAGATAGCGCTTCAGCTTAAGTATGAGTAGGTTGATTTACAGATTGATTATGAGTGAGATTTATACTTGTGATGTACGGCATAAGCTGTCACGCAGGTGCAGTGTGATGGCTTATGTAAAGATATAGTGTTTTTGGATGAAAGGAGCTTTGATATGAGAAGTATGATAGAAGTAAAAAATGTAAGTAAGACCTTTGGTAAGGGCGGCAGTGAAAATATGGTTTTGACAGATGCGGGCATTGAGGTTAAAAAAGGAGAGTTTGTATCTCTTATGGGTGCATCCGGAAGCGGTAAGTCAACACTTTTATACCTTATTGGCGGACTTGACAGAGAGTTTGAGGGAAATATTTTGATTGACGGCGAGGATATAACCGAGATGTCAGAGAGAAAGCTGTCACAGCTTCGACTTGAAAAGATAGGATTCGTATTTCAGTTTTATAATCTGGTTCAGAATCTTAATGTGGAGGACAATATACTTCTTCCTCTTACTGTTAAGGGTAAAAAAAGATCTGAGCTTGAGCCTGAATTAAAAGAGATACTTGAGATAACAGGTCTTACAGAAAAAAGAAAAGCTATGCCGGCAGAGCTTTCTGGAGGACAGCAGCAAAGAGTAGCTGTTGCCAGAGCGGTACTTGGTAATCCGGAGATACTTCTTGCCGATGAGGCAACCGGTAATCTTGATTCGGTATCCGGAACGGAGATTATGAATCTTTTTAAAAAGCTTAATGAAAAGAAGGGCATAACCATACTTCAGGTTACTCATTCCGCTGATTGTGCAGCATACGGCAATCGTACCATCAATATTGAAAACGGAAGAATCGTCTGATACAATTTGTTACGGTAACAAAACTTTTGATTTAAAATTTTTATGAAATACTTATTGATGAAGCGATGAGATGGCTTTATAATTTAGCAGTATTCTGAAATATGAAAAATTATAGACGAGGAACAGTTCATGCTTATAGCGGTATGTGATGATGAAAAGATAATAAGGGAAAAGCTTACAGATGCTCTTTACGGGTTTTTTTGGAAGACTCGATCTATCATGTAAGGAATATGCTGATGGAGAAGAATTAATGTCTGATATAAAAAAGGGTGTAAGACCGGAGGCTCTCTTTCTTGATATCGAGATGCCTGTGCTTGACGGAATGAGTACTGCGGTAAAATTGCGTGAACTTGATATCGATATACCTGTTATATTTCTTACCAGTCATACGGAGATGGCCATGGACGGTTATGAGGTATCTGCTTTTAGATTCCTTGGAAAGCCGGTGGATGAGGATAAGCTTTATAAAACCCTTTCGGATTTGAAGGAAAAGCTCGTCGGAGGAAAACACATCGTAATCAGATATGAAGGTGAGGATGTGGTTGTTCCGGTGGATGATATAGTGTATATAGAGGCACAAAATAATTCTGTAAGAATTGTACTTTCAAAAAAGGAATATACCATCCGCGGCAAGCTTGCCGATATGGAAAAAGAGCTCTCTCTGATAACAGATTCCTTTTACAGAATACATAGAGGATATGTGGTAAATTTAAGACATGTTAAAAAGCATCACGGTAATGAGGTCATCGCTTCAAAGGATACTGCTTTACCACTTAGCAGAAGCAGTATGGCTGATTTTAAGATAAAGCTTTTAGAATATGTAAGAAACAGTGCAAGATAGTAAGAGCTTGCTTGAGATAGAAAGAAACAGCGCGAGATAGGATATAGATAATTTTAGATGTTGGACAATATTTGATATTGTTTCAAAGAAGGTGCAAGATAGGATTAGAAAAATGTTGCAGATAATTTATGATTTGGTTTATTGCCTTATCGAAGGAACAGCATATACACTTTCAGCCTGGTTACTTATAACAGGCTTTTTTGGTTATCCGTTAAAAAAAGTATCACACAGAAAAAATATGCTGATTACGGTTATTAGTATATATGCGATACTAAGTACAGTGCTTTGGGTTGTGACAGATAAGCAGCCTTTTGAAACAACGATAAGCGGAGTGCTGGTTTTATTTTTACTTATATATTTTATCACGCAGCTTTTATGTAAAAAGCTAAAGGCTTTTTTTATTACGATTACTGCCTTTGAAGTTATAACTATTCTTTTAAGTATTTTAGATACATTTGATACTATGATTGAGGAAAGCGTAAATGCTCCGGAATATATGACAAAGGTTACGATGATATTAATGACCTTGTTTTTAATTCTTATAGTATTGAGTTTATCATTTCTTTCGAGCAGGAGAAGAAAAGGCCCGATGGCTTTTTCTCTGGTTGTGGCAGTTTTTCTGGTATTTCTTTTGATAGATAATGTTATCTATTCGGTTCTTAAGATAGACAGATATTCCGATACGGAACCGTTGATTTCCCTTAGGTTTGTATATAACGGAGATATGGGCAGCAGGACATACAGTATAATTATGCTTGCCGTAACTGTAATCATTTTGCTTATCTCCATACTTCTTATCATAAAGGAATCTGAATCAATGTATTTTCGTGACAAAAATACCGTAAATGAGTACTATATCGAAGCCCAGAAGGAACACTATGAGGGACTTATAGCTTCAAATCGTGAGATAAGAAAAATAAGACATGATTTGAAAAATCATACTTACTGTCTGCAAGAGTTATATAAGAGCAAGAGATACGATGAGCTTGGAAACTATATCGAGGATATGGCCAAGCTGGTTGAGCAGGGAGACACAAGTGTGCATGCGGGAGACGAGATAGCGGATGCTATATGTTCGGAAAAGAAGCATAAGGCAACCGAAAAGGGCATAATACTTACGGTTGACGGCAAGCTTTCGGATGTTAAGCTTTCGGCACTTGATACCTGTACCATCCTTGCCAACATACTTGATAATGCAATAGAGGCAGTGGAAAAGCTTGATGAAGATAAAAAACATATTGAACTGACATTTAAAAGAAATGAAAACTATATGATAATTACTGAAACAAATCCGACATTCCATGAACCGGATATAAGGGACAATAATATTATCACAACCAAAAAGGACAGGTCCAACCACGGCTTCGGATTAATCAACATCAAAGAGACCGTCGAAAAATATGAAGGAGAATGTTTCCTGTCCACAACAAAGGAAGAAAATTCTGATTATTATATATTTAAAATAGAGATTATACTTCCTGTTAATCAGTAAAATATTATAACATATCCAGCCATGAACGATTCAATTTTTATGAATGATTTATGGACAGGCGCCATGGCAAACTTTTAGGTGCTAAGCAAATCGTGAGTGGAAGATGGATTTGCGTGTACCTATAAATTGTGCCATGGCGTCTGTCATACATGTTATACTTGGTCTTTACTCTTTTATTGTTTTTTGTTATAATATACTTCAAAGTATTAAAGTGATAAAAAGTACGAAATGGTTTTAATTTTATACATCTTGGAGGAGATTAATAATGGATTTAAATGGTACTATGATGCAATATTTTGAATGGGATTTACCTGCTGACCAGGGGCTTTGGAAGGAGCTAAAGGAAGAAGCTTCAAAGCTTAAGACGGCAGGTATTACTGCTGTATGGCTTCCACCTGCTTACAAAGGAGCCAAGGGAGCTAAGGATGTAGGATACAGCGTATATGATTTATATGATTTGGGAGAGTTTAAGCAGAAGGGTTCTGTAGCGACTAAATACGGAACTAAAGATGAGTATCTCGATGCAATTAAAGCTCTTCACGATAAGGATATCAATGTATATGCGGACATTGTACTCAATCATAAAATCGGAGCCGACGAGGTTGAAGAGGTTACAGCTCAGGAGTTCAATGAAAACAGCCGTAATCAGATGGTTGGAGACAGCAAAACCATCGGTGCATGGTCTAAGTTTACTTTCCCGGGCAGAAAGGGTAAGTATTCTGATTTTACTTGGAATTGGAAGCATTTTGACGGAATAGACTGGGATCAGGACAGAGCCAAGAAATCTCTTTTCCTTTTTGAAGGAAAGGAATGGGATAAGAATGTATCCAAGGAACTTGATAATTATGATTATCTTATGGGCGCGGATGTTGACTTTGATAATCAGGAGGTTAGGGAAGAGCTTGTAAGATGGGGCAAATGGTATACGGAGTTTGCAAATCTTGATGGCTTCAGACTTGATGCCGTTAAGCACATCAATAAATATTTTTATAAGGATTGGCTTAAGCAGGTTGAAGAGGGTACAGGTAAGGATTTATTTGCAGTAGGTGAGTACTGGCATTGGAATGTTGATTTACTTCAGGATTATATAGCAGCAACTGAAGGTATGGTTAAGCTCTTTGATGTTCCGCTTCATTTCAATTTCCATAACTGTTCAAAGGCTCATGGTAATTATGATTTAAGAACTATTTTTGATGGTACGCTTACCAAAATCAATCCACTTATGGCAGTTACATTTGTAGATAACCATGACAGCCAGCCGGGACAGAGTCTTGAGTCCTGGGTTGAGGATTGGTTTAAGCCTATGGCTTATGCGCTTATCCTTCTCAGACAGGATGGATATCCATGTGTATTTTATGGAGATTATAAGGGAATTCCTGCATCTAAGATTAAGTCAAAGAAGAGAGAGCTGGATAAGCTTCTTAAATTAAGAAAGACCAAAGCTTACGGTCCACAGCATGATTATTTTGATGATCCTAATTGCATCGGCTGGACAAGAGAAGGCGATGAGGATCACAAGGAGTCAGGACTTGCTGTTGTTATATCCGACGGAACAGGCGGAACCAAGCGTATGTACATCGGAAAGCAGTTTGCAGGATGCCACTTTGCAGATGCTATGGGCAATGCCAGATATAACATCAAGATTGATGAGGATGGATGCGGTAATTTCTATGTAAACAGGGGAGCAGTTGCAGTTTGGGTTCAGAAGGAAAATAAATAGAAGGTGATCAAATGGGGAAGACGATTAGAAATGACAGCGTAAAGGAGTTATTTGAAGCTATACTTACACTTGAGAATATTGACGAGTGTTTTGATTTCTTTGAGGATGTCTGCACAGTAAATGAGGTTTTATCCATAGCTCAGAGATTTGCGGTTGCAAAGATGCTCAAGGAAAAACATACGTATATAGAGGTTGCAGAAAAAACAGGCGCTTCAACCGCCACCATAAGCAGGGTAAACCGTTCGCTTAATTATGGAAATGACAGCTATGATATGGTTCTGGAGCGTATGAAGAAAAAGTAGTATATTTCATAGATTAATAAGGCGAAATGATTTTATTTTTGATGATGATAATCAGATAAAAAATAGTTTATTAAGATTGTTTTGTTGAGATTAGTTGTTATAAATAAATTTGTTCAGACATAAAAACAGTCGTTTCACAACAAGTACATTTTTGAAACTTAATAGTCCTTAAGAATTGTCCCTCCGCAGTCGATATACTTTTTAGGAAGTTACCTCCTTTGAGTAGACTGATTTGTTTCGCGGCTATCCGTGAAATAAAGGAGGGACAATATGATTATTAGCCAAAGTTCGGTAGGTATGTCTGCCAAGAGCACAGAAAAAAGAACCTACAGACAGACAAGTGGGACACTTATGCAAAACCTGAGTACAGGAGCGATGAATTTTTCCGAGAATTCATTTTCTGCATCTTATGAAAAGAGCATGGAGGAGCATATTGAGGACGGAACGGATGATCTTTCTTCACCAAAACAGGTTTTAAAGAGTGAACCCTACAGCAACACATTACCTTCTGCTGTTAAGGTAAGAGAAGATGACAGAGAAAATCTGCTGCTTCAGCTCAGGATTTTTATGATTGAATTCAGGCATAGTCTTTCTCTTATGATTGGAGTAAAGGATAAGGCCATGAGGCACAAGCTTCTTTCCGGAAATCAGCTTGATCTTACAAGCGGAGCCTTCGGAGGAAACTATAATTACTGGAGAAGAACGGATTATTATAGCATCGAGTATGAAGAAAGTGCCGGAATGTCCTTTGAAACTACCGGTAAGGTAAAAACAGCTGATGGAAGAGAGCTTGACTTTAATCTCGAGCTTTCCATGTCAAGAGATTATTGTGAATCCATTGACATCGTAAATCAAGGCATAGAAGCAATTATGACGGATCCTTTGGTAATAAGTCTGGATGGCAATCCTATATCTGTAAGTGACCAGAAATGGTCCTTTGATATAGACGGAGACGGTACTAAGGATAGTATATCACTTTTATCAAAGGGCGCAGGCTTTTTATGCTATGACAAAGATGGTGATGGAAAAATAGGTGATGGAAGTGAGATGTTCGGTTCTAAAACCGGAAACGGATTTGCAGAATTATCCGAGTATGATACTGACGGAAACGGCTGGATAGATGAAGCGGATGAAATCTATGACAAGCTTTCCGTATGGCAAAAGGATGCTGCCGGAAATGATAAGCTCATCAATCTTCGCGATGCAAAGCTTGGTGCTATATATCTAGGAAGTGCACGTTCGGAATTTGCGCTTAAATCGCTTGAAGATAATTCGCACAATGCACAGATAAGGCGCTCCGGAGTATTCTTACACGAAAACGGAACAGCCGGGCTAATCCAGCAAATCGACATGGCGAAAGGATTTACAAAAGCCGCAGTATAAATTCCGGTTTATCGGGGTAGGGTCGGCAGGATATAAAGGGTGTAACTGCCGGAGTTAGTTTCCTTAAGGGTGCTTATCATATATAAGGTCTTCGAAGGACACGCTCTCGCTCAGTTATCGACGCAGGTTCACTA
>JAFUGL010000089.1 GCA_017469405.1 Lachnospiraceae bacterium
GTACGAGAGGACCGGGATGGACGGACCGCTGGTGTATCAGTTGTAGACCAACTGCATAGCTGAGTAGCCAAGTCCGGCAGGGATAAACGCTGAAGGCATCTAAGCGTGAAGCCCCCCTCAAGATAAGATATCCCATCGTAAGAGTAAGACCCCTTGAAGACTACAAGGTAGATAGGCATTAGGTGTAAGTACAGTAATGTATTCAGCTGAAATGTACTAATAGGTCGAGGGCTTATCCTTAGAGGTTTCTTACGAAGAAGGGTGATTGTTATGAAGGCAAAGCTTTCTGTGTGAAGTTCTGAAGGTTCACAAACCTTTAAATTAAGTGTCCTGGATGGGCACTTTATTAAAATACAGTCTAGCAGGCTTATATAGGGGATTGGTCAAATGGTATGATAGGGGTCTCCAAAACCTTTGGCGGGAGTTCGATTCTCTCATCCCCTGCTATTTAATAAGAGTTTTTAGACATTGTCTAAAGACTCTTTTTTTTAAAAGTATTTGTATTTCTTTCTATTTTGTGTATAATAAATTGTGTAAAATGTTTTGATGTTTTATATTCATATTGGAGGTTAATAATGATAAAAAAACGGTTAGTAGCTATAGCGTTATGTACAACTATGGTTTTCTCATATAATATCAATTCTTTGGCAGGTGAAATTGCTGATTTTACAGGAGATTTATCTTCAGAAGAATATATAGAAGATTTAAATGACGAAGATAGTCTTGAACCGGTATCTACAGAAGAACTATTATATGAAGACGAAACTGATATAACTACATCAGCAAATCAGGATGATGTAGAAACAGATGATTTAGAAGAAGACTTTTCATTAGGATATATAGGCGGTTATATAGATACAGGTGAAAGAGTATCACCATATAAAGATACTAATTCAGGACTTCTTAGAGCTGAAAATTATCCGGAAAAATATGATTCCAGAGATTATGATTATATCACACCACCACGTGATCAGGGAAGATATGGAGTATGCTGGACATTTGCGCCATTAAGTGCCGGAGAGGCTTCTCTTATTAAACAGGGATTATATACTAAAGATAATATTGATTTATCAGAATATCAACTATTATATTTTATACATCATAAGGTGGATGATCCTATGGGGCTTATAAGCGATGATTATATATCATTAACTGCTGATTCTGATTACCCTGATATAGGGGGATATGATGATTTGGCATATTTTTCGCTTATGACATGGAGGGGAGCAGTTTATGAGTCTGAAGTGCCATATGAATGGATTTCACAAAATAAATCAGTAGATGATTCTTATGCATATTTAAATGACAAGGTTCATTTACAAAATGTATATATAGCATCAATACAGGATAAGGATATAGTAAAAAAGTTAATAATGGATTATGGTGCTGTTACAAGTTCTGTAGCAATGCAGGATGAATCTGAGTATTATAAAAGGCTGGATAGCTCAACATCTACCTGGTCATTGTATCAGAATTACACAGCCACTCCAAATCATGCTATTACAATTATAGGCTGGGATGATAATTTTAGTGTGGATAACTTTAATTCTTTACACCAACCATCTAATCCTGGTGCATGGCTTATAAAAAACAGTTGGGGAACAACCAAGTCTTATCTGTGGGTTTCATATGAGGATATGTGTCTGTCTGCGAGTGATGCAACAGCATATATATTTGAAAAGGCAGATAATTACGATTATAACTATCAGTATGATGGTGGAATGACCAATAATGGACTTGTAATTTATGATGGATATGGCTTTGCCAATATTTATGATGTATATGGAGATTATGTGCAGAATTTAAATGCGGTGGCTATTTATCTTCTTGAAGATAATATTAGATATGAGCTGCAGATATATAAAAATCCATCGAAAGATAATCCGTCATCCGGAACACCTATGTTTGATACACCACAGACGGGAACTATAAAATACACAGGATATAATACAATCAAATTAGATAATCCTTTAACACTTTACCCGGGTGAGAGTTTTTCAGTTGTATTTAAACTCTATGATGATTATGGAGATAATATGGTTAGAGTAGGTGTGGATAGCAACTGGACTTTTGGAGAGAGAACACATAACAGTCATGCAGAATCCGGACAGTCATTTTATGTTTATAAAAATGGTGGAGGATTGGATTTGTATGATTATTATGGAGAAAGTAATTACTGTGCAAGAATAAAGGCGTACACCAATATAAATACAAGTGCGCCAACTCAGGTTGATATCAGTGAATGTACATATTCTGCAATAGGAGAAAAGACATATACAGGTTCTGAAATCAATCCTGAACCAACAATAAAATATGATGGTTCAAATTTGGTAAAAGACACAGATTATACTTTGTCATATGAAAAAAATATAAATGCCGGAACGGCAACTATTCATGTAAAAGGTATCAATGCTTTTAAAGGCACGAAAGATATCACATTTAAAATTAATCCTGCATCTATAAATTCTGCAAGTAGTAGTTGCAAGACAGATTTTACCTATACCGGAAAAGCGATAGAGGCAGATTTTTCATTGACATTCAATAATGTAGGATTGAATGAAGATGATGATTATACATATAAATATAAAAATAATATCAATGTGGGAACTGCAAGCATTGAAATAACCGGAAAAGGTAATTTTACAGGAACAAAGACGATAACATTTAATATAAATGAAGCGGATATTAAAAATGCGGTTGGAAGTTGCGAAACTAATTATACCTATACCGGCAAAGCAATAGAGGCAGATTTTTCATTGACGTTCAATAATGTAGGATTGAATGAAGATGATGACTATACATATAAATATAAAAATAATACCAATGTGGGAACTGCAAGTATTGAAATAACGGGAAAAGGAAATTTTACCGGAACAAAGACGATAACATTTAATATAAATGAAGCAAATATTAATAATGCGGTTGGAAGCTGCGAAACTAATTATACCTATACCGGAAAAGCAATAGAGGCAGATTTTTCATTGAAGTTCAATAATGTAGGATTGACTGAAGATACAGACTATACATATAAGTATAAAAATAATACCAACGTGGGAACTGCAAGTATTGAAATAACCGGAAAAGGGAACTTTACAGGTACAAAAACAATTGATTTTAATATAGTTGCAGACAATAGTACAAATAATAACGATAACAACAATAATAACGACAATAATAACAATAACAGCAATAACAACAATAACACCAACAATAATCACAGTAATCACAACAATAACAGCAACAAAAATCACAGTAATAACAACTATAATAGTAGTAATAACAACA
>JAFUGL010000090.1 GCA_017469405.1 Lachnospiraceae bacterium
CATTTAAAAAATTTAACCGAAAGGGTTAAAAAAATTCCCTTTTATCTGCTAATATCTGCTTTTATAATTTCATTATATAATTCTTACATAAATATTTTCAGGGGAGTTTCACAATGAAAAATAATAATAACAGCAGTGCAGGGAGATTAAAGCGTTTACGATTGAGCAGACATATGACTCAGGAGCAGATGGCTGAAGCGATTGGGATTTCAGAATCATTATATAAAGGAAATGAATCCGGAAGACTTCCGATATCAAAAAAGACAGCTCAGATGATTGAGGATTATTTCGGTATCAGTGCGGATTATATTTTTTTTGGAACATTAAGGGATTCGCAAGATGTATGGACAGCAATTCTTGAGTGTGAAGAATCAGAAAAAATGAAAATCATGTTTAGACTTTTAAAATATTTTTCATTGCAGGGAACCCTTGATTTTTCTGATCAAACAATAAATAATTTAATAAAAGATATGAAGTTATAATGTGACACGGATTACGTCCGTGTCACATATTACTCATGTTTAAGTTTGCCTAAGAATTCTTGCATTCTTGGATTATCTGAGTTAAATACTTCTTCAGGATTTCCTTCTATAGCGATAACTCCTTTATCCATAAATATTATCCTGTCTGAGATATTTCTTGCAAAAGACATTTCATGAGTTACAATAACCATAGTCATATTTTCCTCAGCGAGTCTTTTAATAACTTTGAGTACTTCACCGGTCAATTCCGGATCAAGCGCAGAGGTTGGTTCATCAAAAAATAATACATTTGGCTTAAGTGCAAGAGCTCTTGCTATGGCAACTCTTTGCTGTTGACCTCCGGATAATTGAGACGGATAATAATCTTCTTTATCTGAAAGTCCCATTTTCCTAAGTAATTCTTTAGCTTCGGATAAAACCTCATCTTTATTCCTTTTTTGCACATGAATAGGTGCATCTGTAAGGTTCTTCATAACTGACATATGTGGGAAAAGATTAAAATTTTGGAAAACAAGACCAAAGTTTTTCTTTATCTCACGCAGATTCTGAGGCTTTGCATAATGCAAACTTCCGTTTTCAACATAAACTGCTTCCTCGCCCATATATTTTATGGAACCACCATCCATGGTTTCAAGCATGGTTGCGATTCGTAAAAGAGTGGATTTTCCTGAACCGGATGGACCAATTATGGATAAAACCTCTCCTTCATGAACTGATAAGGAAATATCCTTTAAAACCTGAAGGTCACCAAAGGATTTTTTTATATTATTCATTTCCAGATAAATTGTTTTTTCAGACATTTTTAACTCCGTATATAATATCTTAATTATAGTTTTGCAGGATTTACTATTTTAGTAGTAATTTAATTTTTTCTCAAGCTTTCGCATCACAAATGATATTAAAAGATTAAATATGTAGTAAAACAGTCCGGCAATTGCAAATGGCATAAATGTTGTCTGTGCGGATGCAATTTGCTTGGTTATTGTAAACATCTCCATATATGATAAAGTAAAGGCTAAAGAAGTATCTTTTACAAGGGTTATAACTTCATTTGTTACTGCAGGCAAAATAATTCTGATTACTTGTGGAAGTATTATTTTAAAAAAGGTTTGCAGTTTGTTATAACCTAATATATGTGCCGCTTCATATTGTCCTACAGGAATAGCACTTATACCTGAACGATATATTTCTGCAAAATATGCTGCATAATTAATAGAGAAACCAACAATTATTGCCGGAAATCTCCAGTTTCCTATAGACCATTTAAATAAAAAGTAAGGACCATAAAAAACTACAACCAACTGAAGCATAAGAGGAGTACCTCTTAAAACAGAAATAAAAAATCCGGTTATGCCGCTTATTATTTTATTTTTAGACATTCGCCCAAAGGCAATTATCCAGCCTAAAGGAAGCGAAAAAATAAGTGTTAGAATAAATATTAATATTGTTTTTAGCATTCCGCTTGAAATTTGTTCAAGCATTGTAACAAAACTCATTTGTATTACTCCTGTAAGATAATATTTGGCTTTTATTCTGACAATTTCATATTATGGCTCAAGACAAGTCATATCTGATAAACCGTATTTTTCTGCAAGCTCATCAAATTTTCCGTTTTTCTTTAATTCTTTAAGCGCACTGTTTACTTTGTCGCGTGTTTCGGTATTTCCAAGTTTGAAACCAACACCATACTGCTCGGCATTTAAATGCTCATCAAGTATAATGAACTCATCGCCACGACCATTAATCTGGTATTGTGCGACACCTATATCCATAGCAATAGCATCAACAGAATCAGCCTGAAGCTCTACGAAAGCTGTGTTATAATCCGAAAACTCCTGAAGTGCCTTGAAAGTATCAGCTAAATCTTTTTGACCATCTTCATCTGAAAGAAGTTCAAGTGCGGCAGAAGCTGCCTGAACACCGACAGTTTTCCCTTCAAGATCAGAAAGATTATTGATGCCTGAATCAGCCTTTACAACTATAACCTGACTGTTATCTACATAAGGCACTGACCATTCATAATCATCTTCACGACCGTTGATTGTAAAACCATTCCAGATACAGTCAATAGAACCTGAATTTAATTCATTATCCTTGTTATCCCAGGCAATTGGCTGTTTTTTTAATGTCCAGCCGTTTATCTTGCATACTTCTTCAGCAAGTTCAAGATCAAAACCGGTGTAATCACCATTTTCGTCCATATATCCATATGGTGGATATTCTGCATCAAAACCTACAGTAAAAGTTTTTTCATCCTTTTTTCCACATCCGGAAAGTAAGGATGCAACTGTTCCTAATGTTAATAAACCACATAATAATTTTTTTCTTAATTTCATATTTTTCTCCTTGCATGTTTTCTGTTTTAATTGTATTATATACATAAAATAATTGTGGCAATGAAATTATGGACTAGTCGCATTATTTACTATGAAGGTTACTTATTATTTTGTAACCGATACGGTAAATATATCTAATTGCCTGATATCATTAAATGTGTTATAATACTTCCGTATAATATCACAAGGTGATATTTAGGTCAATTGAATAATAATAATAAAATTTGTTGAAGGAGGACATTAATTATGCGCAAGGCAGAGATTTCTGAGTGCGAGTTAGTGGCTATGAAATGTGTATGGGATGCGGGTGAACCTGTAACCTGTGCTTATGTTATTGATAAGTTGAAAACAGATTATGGTCGCGAATACGCTGAAACAACGGTTTATACTTTCCTCAAAAATCTTAAAAATAAGGGATTTATAGATACGTTTAAAAAGGGTATTACATATTTTCAACCAAAGAGAGAATTGGTAGAGTTCAGAGGCTCATATATTAAGAAGATGGTTGACTTTTGGTTTGATGGTTCAGTAGCAGGATTTTTATCAGCATTTCTTGATGTTCAGAAGATTGATGATAAAGAGATAAAGGAAATCAAAAAGTTATTGAAAAATGCAAATCAGTAATTAGTATGTAATAAAAACAAGCAGGTAAATTGTATAATCAATTACCTGTTTGTTTTTTGTTTGATGGAATGGTATAATAGCAATATATTTATTATTGTTAGAGGCATATTGTTATGAAAAGAATAATTAATACATTTAAATATGGTTCCGTAGCAGTAAAATTGACACTTCTTGCGACCATTATATGTGGACTTTCTACAGCAGGTCTGCTTGTCTGCGCAATCTTATTCAAACAGTTAATCTGGTTTTTTGCAATGATCTTTGTTGGATTTATTACCGTGACTCTTGCACAGACATTTGGCATAGAAGGTGGACTTGATGATGAAAAAAAGGAAAAACCATCCGGCGGAAAAAATAAGATAAGTGTTAATCAAGGGGAAATATCGGATTTGCCTGTAGATTTTAATAATGATTTGAGTCCGGATTATCAAAATGAAGATTTTGATGATGATACAGAACTCTATGATGAAGATGGTGTTTTGGATAATGCCAAAGATAAGAAAAAGAAGAAAAAGAAAAAAAACAAATTAAAAAAGATAGTCAGAAAGAAAAAAAATAAAGAAAAGAAAGTTAAAAATAAAAAATCGGATAATAATCCTTCTGAGGATAAAAATGTCAGCAGAAAATTAAATAAAATAAAGGATAAGAGCAATAAAAATAATAGTTCCAAGGTAAAAGTCAAAAAGGTAAAAAAAGGGAAAAATGAAACAGGAAAAGCAGTTGTCAGTAAAAAGGCATTAAGCGTCAAACCTAAAAAAGTTGCAAAGCAAAGTAAAGTTCCTAAGGTTGTCAAAGTTACCGGAGCAGATATTGACTATAAGGCAATGGTAAAAAAAGATGTAAAAGAAAGCAAAAGCAAACTTGCAAATAATAAAAAGCAACCTGAAAATATATCTTTGGATGAGAATGTATCTGATGTAGAGTACATGTCGGAAGAAGACAAAGAAGCAATGAAAAAGGCACGATCAAAGAGCTTTGTGCCTGAGCCGCTTACGGCAGAAACTGTTAAACAGTATACAATTAAAAAGATTAGAAAGACATTACATAAATACAAAGTAAAGCGTGATCATAAGCTTGCCATTATAGACAGGTGTGAAACATTTAATATAAATCAAACACCGGCATATATTTGGGTTGAAGGAAATGATTTCCATATGCTTTTGATAGAGCAGGAACCAAGACATCTTGTGCTTTCAACATTCAAAGTGGGAAGAATAAAATATTTAAAAAAGCAGCCGGTTAATATAAATACCGATTATGAGGCATTTAATACTAAAAGTATGGTTACTGATTTGTTTAGACCATATCTGCCGGATTATAATCAGAGTAATGTTGACAGTGATTTAAATTATTATAAGAATCTTTATGGTATAGGACCGGGGATATATTTTACCAATAATTCGGCAAAACAGCTTATAGATTTCTTTGGTTTTGGCATGGATGTGGATGATAAGGTGACAGAATCCAAGAGAGTTAATCTTTATTTTAAGGATGCATATAAAGCCAATATAATGGTTCGTGACAATGTTTTGGACGCAAACGGATATGCAGATAGAATTTCGTCAATTTTAGAGGAAATGGCAGCATCAAACTTAAGTTATAATGAATTTAAAGAAACACTTAATCTTATGATAAAAAATAAATTTATCACAAAAGAATTTGGTATGTATTATATGGAAGTAAGGGATAAAAAGCACAGCTAATACAAATACTATTCAAAAATATTTGAATAAGTGAAGGTAATGGCTTTATGAAAATTGCTTTTTATGATACAAAACCAAAGGATAAAATTATATTTGATTTAATATCCAAGGATGAAAATATAGATGTCTTTTATATTAAGGACAGTCTGGATGAAACAACTGCAAACCTAGCCGCCGGCTTTGATACAATTTGTGTATGTGATGAAAAAGAGCTTAAGGAAGGTGTGCTTAAAGCTGTGGTACACTATGGCGTGAGGGCGGTTATCATAAGAGATAAAGATGATAAAAGGAACTTTGAAAGCTATAAAAGATGTGGGATAGACATAATGAGAATTAATATAGCTCCACCCGATAAGCTTATTAATTCCAAGTGGGTTTCATATCTTCCTTAAAGTTTTTAGTTAAATCTGTAAATAACTTGCCTTTTCTACTAAAATTTGATATTTTAGTTAGGTGTTACAAATTATAATAATATTCAAAATAAATAATCATAAGAAAGGTAAATGATATGGATATTTCAGTAGAAATGCTTGGTAAGCGTGCTTTTAGTGAAGCGATAATGAGAGAAAGGCTTCCGAAGGCAGTATTTAAACAGTTGAAAAAAACGCTTGATTATGGCGCACCACTGGATGTGGAAATTGCAGATTCAGTTGCCATAGCTATGAGAGAGTGGGCTAAGGAACTTGGCGCTACTCATTATACTCATTGGTTTCAGCCACTTACAAATCTTACTGCAGAAAAGCATGATTCCTTTATGGATCCTGTCGGAGACGGTACATTTATAACTGAATTCACAGGTAAGGAATTGATTAAAGCGGAGCCTGACGGTTCATCATTCCCTACGGGTGGTGTAAGAAATACATGCTCGGCAAGAGGATATACCGTATGGGATTGTACCTCACCTGCTTTTGTAAAGGATATACCTAACGGTTGTAAGGTGCTTTGTATACCTACGATATTCATATCATATACAGGCGAATCTCTTGATTTTAAGACACCTTTGCTTCGTTCCATGGAAGCAGTAAGCAATCAGGCAAAGAGAATTTTAAAGCTATTCGGCAAAGAAGATATAGACAGAATAAACGCATCCGTAGGAGTTGAACAGGAGTATTTCTTAATAGATAAATCCCTTTATGAAAGAAGACTTGATTTAAAGCTTACAGGACGTACATTATATGGTGCTCCGGGACCTAAGGGTCAGGAGATGGAGGATCAGTATTTCAGTGTCGTAAAGGATAAGGTTTCACATTTTATGAATGAGCTTAACCAGGATCTATGGGCTTATGGAATTCCTGCAAAGACTCAGCATAACGAGGCAGCTCCTGCACAGCACGAGATAGCTCCGATATTTGAAACTACCAACATAGCCTGTGACCAGAATCAGTTGGTTATGGATACACTTAAGAGAGTAGCAGCGCGAACAGGCTTTGCTTGTCTTTTGCATGAAAAGCCTTTCAGAGGAGTTAATGGTTCGGGTAAGCATAATAACTGGTCTTTATCCACATCGGATGGAGAGAATTTAGTTTCACCGGGTAAAAATCCTGAGAAGAATCTACAGTTCCATCTTTTCCTTGCAGCAGTACTTGCTGCAGTACATAATAATGCAGAGTTACTAAGACTTTCTGCTGCATCACCGGGAAATGACCACAGACTCGGAGGAGATGAAGCACCTCCTGCAATTATCTCGGTATACCTTGGTGACCAGTTGGATGATATAGTTAATCAGATAATTGAAAATGGTGAAGTGACAAAAGCCATCAAGGGAAGAGTATATGAGCCGAGATGTTCTGCTATTCCTCAATTTAAGATGGATGCAACAGACAGAAACAGAACCTCACCGTTTGCATTTACAGGTAACCGTTTTGAGTTTAGAATGGTTGGTTCATCACAGTCAATCGGACTTCCTATGACAACTATGAATACAATAGTTGCCAATACTCTTTGTGATATGGCGGATGAGCTTGAAAAGGCAGATGATTTTGAGGCAGCAGCTAAGAAGATGGTTGCTGATATGATAAGAGAGCACAAGGATATCATTTTCAACGGCAATGGATATTCGGAAGAGTGGGTTAAGGAAGCTGAAAGAAGAGGACTTCCAAATATACCTACCACGGTTGATGCAATTCCTTATCTTACAAGTGATAAGGCACTTAAGACATTCGGACGTTTTGGAATAATGAATGAAAGCGAGTTAAGACTTCGCGAAAATGTTTTGTTTGACAGTTATGCTAAGACTATTAATCTTGAAGCACTCACTATGATAGAGATGGCTAATAAGCAGATAATACCTGCGGTTATGGACTATGAGGCAAAGGCAGCTGCAGGTATAAAGGACTTAAAGAGTATCGGCGTATCCGCAAATGCCCAGGTTGCTCTTGTAAATGAACTTGATGAAAGGCTTACAAAGTTCAGAGTTGCGATAGTTGAACTTAAAAAACGTGTGGATGATGCTGTAAATCATAATAGTTCACCAAAGGAATGGGCTACTTATTACAGAGATTATGTTGCTGCATATATGGATGTGGCAAGAGAGCCGGCTGATGAGCTTGAGAAACTTGTGGGAGAAAAGGATTGGCCGCTTCCTACATATGAGGAGTTCTTATTTGAACAGTAAAAACGTGTGTATTAAAATTTAATTATAATGGAATATTCAAGCCGATATAGATTTCTTTTATATCGGCTTGTAACTGCTATGGGAGATAAAAATGCTGTCTGATAAAATAATATTAGTTGGTTTTATGGGAAGCGGAAAATCATCCGTTGGAAAAAGATTATCAAAAAAACTTGGTATAAGGCTGCTTGATTCAGATACCTGCATAGAAGAAAATGAGAAAAAAAGCATAAATGAAATATTTAATGAGTATGGGGAAAATGCCTTCAGGAATATGGAGAGTGAATTGCTAAATAAGCTTTTTTTATCTAAAGATAAATTTATATTATCTACCGGTGGAGGTATGCCTTGTTTTAATGATAATGCCAAAATGATAAAAAAAACAGGGGTATCATTTTATCTTATGTCGTCACCGGATTCTGTTTTGGAAAGACTAAAAAATGATACAACCAGACCGCTTCTTCAGGGAGATGACAGGTATGAAAAGATTAAGGCGCTTATGTCAAAAAGAGAAGATTTCTATAGAGAAGCTGCTGATATAATAATTGAAACAGATGGAAAAACAGTTGATGATATAACTGATGAAATAATTGAACGTTTGGGGGAAATATCTTGAAGAATTTATATATAGCGGAGAAACCTAGTGTTGCAAGGGAATTCGCAAAAGCTCTTGGAGTAAAAGGAGCAGATAATGCAGGTGGCAGAGATGGCTTTATAGAGACAGCTGATTCAGTGATTACCTGGTGTGTGGGACATCTTGTAACTATGAGCTACCCGGATGCTTATGATGAAAAATTAAAGCGTTGGAGTATGGCTACCATACCATTTGTTCCAACTGAATATAAGTATGAAATAATAGGCGCTGCAAGCCGTCAGTATGATGTAGTAAAAAGACTTCTTAACAGAGACGATGTAGAATGTATATATGTATGTACTGACTCGGGACGTGAAGGAGAGTATATATACAGATTGGTAGATATGATGGCGAAAGTCAGTCCCAAAAAACATAAGAAAAGAGTATGGATTGACTCACAGACAGAAGAAGAAATATTAAGAGGTATCAAAGAGGCAAAGGACTTGTCTGAATATGATAATCTGAGTGACTCTGCATTTTTAAGAGCACAGGAGGATTATCTTATGGGAATCAATTTCTCAAGGGCTCTTACTTTAAAATATAGCCAGACGATAAAAAATTATCTTAAACTGGATAAATGCGTTATAGCTGTTGGCCGCGTCATGACATGTGTACTTGGCATGATAGTTAAAAGAGAAAGAGAGATAAGAGAATTTGTTCCAACACCGTTTTATCGTGTGCTTGCAAAATTAGATGGATTTGAGGCAGAGTGGAAAGCAACTGATAAGTCAGAGTATTTTGAATCACCACTTTTATATAAAGATAACGGATTCAAGAAAAAAGAATCAGCCGAAGAGCTGATTAGTAAACTTTCTGATGCTTCGGAAATAGTATTTGATGTTGCCAAGGTGGAAAAAAAGATTGAAAAGAAACAGCCGCCAATGCTTTATAATCTTGCCGAGTTACAAAATGACTGTTCAAGATTATTTAAAATTAGCCCGACTGACACATTAAATATAGTTCAGGAACTTTATGAAAAAAAACTTGTTACATATCCAAGAACAGATGCAAGAGTTTTATCTACCGCTGTTTCTAAAGAAATATATAAGAATATAAGTGGATTGAAAAAGTATTCCGCTCTTTCGGCATATGCAGATAATATAATTAATCAGGGTGGATACAAAGGAATTGCAAAGTCAAAGTATGTAAATGATAAGCAGATTACAGATCACTATGCTATAATTCCAACCGGTCAGGGTTTTGGTGCACTTAATTCGGTATCCGAAACTGCCAAAAAAGTATATGACATAATAGCAAGAAGATTTCTTTCTATTTTTTATCCGGCAGCAGAGTATGAAAAAATAGCACTTACTTTGAATAAAGCAAATGGTGACAAGATAGAGAGCTTTTTTGCGAACTTTAAAAGACTTGCAAAACCGGGATATCTTATTATAGCTAATCCAAAGCTTGTTGCAGCACAGATGGGAAAAGATAATACCGGTAATGCTGACAAAGACAATGATGCTGGTAAAAATCAGGATGAACAAGATGATAATAAGCTTTCAGAAGAAATGCTGGAAAAACTTAAGACCTTGAAAAAGGGAGATAAGCTTGCTGCTTTGGAATTAAATATTAAAGAAGGAGAAACTTCAGCACCAAAAAGATACTCTTCGGGTACTCTTATACTTGCTATGGAGAATGCAGGACAGTTAATAGAAGATGAAGAATTAAGAAGTCAGATAAAGGGTTCAGGTATAGGTACAAGTGCTACCAGAGACAGCATTATAACCAAGCTGGTAACTAACAAATACATTCAGCTCAATAAAAAAACGCAGATAGTAACACCTACATTTTTAGGTGAAATAATATATGATGTGGTTTACTATTCAATCAACAATCTTTTAAGAGCGGAGATGACTGCAAGCTGGGAAAAAGGACTTACAGGTGTTGCCGACGGAACAATTCCAAAGGATGAATACGTAGAAAAGATGAACAGCTTCGTTATAAACAATACCGAACTTGTAAAAAAACTGGATAATCAATATAAGATTACATACATTTTTGATAAGTCAAAAGAGTATTATCAAAAGCAGACTAAAACTGCTAAGAAAAGTAAAGCTGTGAAGGAAGAAGGTTAAATAAAGCAGTTGAGGAAAACATATTTATTTTTAATTATGATATATAAAAAGGAGATTTGATATGGCACGTATAACTATTAAGGAAATGTACAGTCTTGAACATACCAAGGCAAAGGAATGGCTTGAAAAGCTTACATATCCATGGGAAGTTTTACCACAAATTAAGGATATTATTCTGGCTCTTGGTGAGACTATTGATATGGAATGTCCCGATGATTATATAAAGCGTGGAGATGATATCTGGATTCACAAGACTGCAACCGTGTTTGATACGGTATACATCGCAGGTCCTGCCATAATAGGCGCAGGTACCGAAGTAAGACAATGCGCCTTTATAAGAGGTAATGCACTTGTTGGAGAAAACTGTGTTGTCGGCAATTCAACCGAATTAAAGAACGTAATTATATTCGACAACGTTCAGGTACCACACTATAATTACGTGGGCGACTCTGTCCTCGGCTACAAATCCCATATGGGTGCCGGTTCAATAACCTCAAACGTAAAGAGCGACAAAACCCTTGTAGTAGTAAAAAATGATTCCGAAGAAATCGAAACCGGCTTAAAGAAGTTCGGTGCCATGCTAGGCGATTTCGTAGAAGTGGGTTGCAACTCTGTACTCAACCCGGGCACAGTAATCTGCCCTCATTCAAACATCTACCCTGTATCCTGCGTACGTGGAGTAGTACCCGCCGAAAGCATCTACAAAACAGGCGGCATCATAGTAAGCAAGGAGTAAAACAACCATAGCATGACAGCGCAGCTTCAAGCGCGCTTACATTCATATGACCTAAACTGAATGTAAATGTCATCACGCGTAGCGTGTCGGCAGGATATGGGTATAACTGCCGAAAGAACTGGATGGGTGCGATATCATATATAGGTCTTTAGAAGGACCATTTAGAGACGCGTTCACTTAGCGAAATATAATGAAGGAAAAAGGGATTAAAAACATTTGCATTTATGCAAAAATGATTTTAATCCCTTTTTTCTGAAATTATATTGAGGTTAGTGAGCCTGCGTCGATAACTGAGCGAGAGCGTGTCCTTCGAAGACATTATATGTGATAAGCACCCTTGAGAAGAACTTGCCTCGGCAGTTATACCCTTTATATCCTGCCGACCTTTTACGTGAAAGGCGGAGTTTATTGCTGTTCTTTGATGACGCTCTTGCGCTTGTTTTTCTTGTTTTCGTAGAGGGCCTCATCCGCGTTGTGGAGGATTTCCTCGATACTGATGGAAGGCGTACATGTGAAGGTGTAGACACCAAGGCTTATGTCTATGTAGTATGGCTTGCCACAGGTATCATTAAGATCCTTTGAAAGGGAAGCTATAGTGTTTCTTATGACCTGAGGACGTTCAGCATCATCTAAAAATGCGAAGGCTACAAATTCATCGCCGCCTATACGTCCGATGATGTCATCATCATCGAAACTCTTTTTAAGAATGTTGGCAATGCTCTTAATTGCAAAGTCGCCATTTTTGTGTCCGTATATATCATTTACCTGCTTGAGGTTATCCATATCGGCGAAAACAATCATTGCACGCTTGCCTTCGTTGTAGGATGAGTTAACGTAGGACTGAACGCTATCAAGGAAACCACGACGGTTATTGATGCCTGTCAACTGGTCGGTTATCGAGAGCTCATTTAAAAGTCTGTTCTTTGCATTAAGCTCGGTAGCAGATATTGCAAGCTTCTTCTGGATAGCGAGCTGCTGCTTCATAAGTGAAATGAAGTTAAGTGATGTCGATAACTGAAGAGTAGTAGGATATATGTTATCAAAATGACTGATATCAATTTCACCTACAAATAAACCATACTGGATGTTATTGGTAAACAAAGGTGATATAACCATGGTTCTTCTTCGATCATAGGAAGTGTAGTGGTTAAAGAACACTTCATCCGAGGAGATAAGTCTGCTGTCTCCGGAAAGATAAGTGGTCTTACCTTTGTCATTGCATACCTGAAGATAGAGATTCTTAGGAACCTTCCATGAACCATCAGGAAGAAGCATAACAGGTTCATCGTAAATATAAATGTATGAGCTTATATAATCAGAATCAACAAGCTTATCCATCATGAGCTTGAAGCATGCTTCCTCATCATCACTGTAGGTAAGAGTATCTCTTGTGATGTACATGGATGACCATACATTTGATTTGTGCTTTCTGACTGTATTGTAAAGTGTGCCTGAAGTATGAAGTAAAAGTGCTTCAAGAACTTCGTTAAACAATTGAGACAGAATAGAAGTTTTTTCCATATCCTTATTAACCATAGCAACAAGCAGTTCTTTAAGCTGACATATTGCATGTATGGTTTTATCAACGTTAAAGTGACTGTTTATAACCGGAGAATCAAGCAGCTTTACAGCTTCACGAACAATAGCTTCGCTGTCAAATTCATAGTTATGATCAACTATAATAGGCTTAATTATAGATTGGAAAAATGGATTAACCGTATCTATAAGCTTTTTATAATAAAATGTCTTCTTGTAATCATGGAACAGATACTCATCTATATTTGTCATTGCATGTTCCAATGAATCAGAAAAACTGCTTTGCTTTTCCAAAAGGTTCTTGAGGTTGTAATCACCGCAGCCGCAGGATGAACGTACAATAAGCTCGGAATTTAAAATGCTTACATTTGTCTTTCCTGTATTTATAAGGTTTACAACTTCAAAAACTGACTGATATCCCATGGTTATTACACTGTTATGGACAGTGGTGAGAGGTGGGTCCAATACTATCGAAACAGGTGAATCATCATAGCCGGTTACAAGTATATCCTTGCCGATTTCAAGACCATGAGCTTTTATGGCAGTATATCCGCCGATAGCCATCTGATCGTTTGCAAATACGATTGCTTCAAGGTCAGGGTTTCTGTCAAGCAGATCACCGACTATTTCCTCTGTGAATTCAGAGAAGTTACCGTATACAATTCTTTTTTCTTCGACCTCGATATTATTTTCCTTAAGTACCTCCATGTAGGTATTAAGTCTTTCTCTGGCATCGGCATTTTCCTTTCTGCCGCTGACAAAACCTATCTTTGTCTTACCATGCTCCTTTACAAGATGCTCTACAGCCTGACGCATACCTGTCTTGCTTTCCGTATAAAGAAACGGATAACCAGGAACTTCTATCTCAATTGTAAGAATTGGAATATCAAATTTACTTAAGAAAGCAATCATATCATTTTCGGAAAGAAAGCTTCCGATTGAACCGATAGATACGATAAGAGCATCAAGAGTATGCTTGGATGCATAGTAAAAAATAGAATTATATTGATAGTCAAATCGTGCGTTTTTGGGGTCGTTGTAGGATGCGTTCATGTACATACCTGGAAATACAACCAGATTGACATCAAGCTCCTTGGCAGCACAGTCAACTCCTTTACAAACCTCATACGCATAATCATTATCAAGATGACAGGTAAAAAAACCTATATTGAGCCTTTTCTTATTCTTGTCCATAAATAAACCCCTGGAATTAAATGCTTAAAAATGTCAAAAAATATAGTAATTTAGCAAAAAAATCACTATAGTTAATTTACCATATTTTAAGTTAAATATCAATAAAAAATATAGTATGCAAATGCTTTACAAACTGTTCTATTTCGACTATAATAATGACGGCTAATTTATTTCAAATTATATGTC
>JAFUGL010000091.1 GCA_017469405.1 Lachnospiraceae bacterium
GACTTGAAAATCTTATAGCACGTGAAGATTAACTTAAGATATAAAAGTATTTATAATACAAGGAGATAAAAAAATGGCTAATAAAATTGATATACCTGTAGTAATTAACGGAAAGGTTTATACATTGAGCGGATATGAAGGAGAGGATTATCTTCAGAATGTTGCCACTTATATAAATGGCAAAATAGCTGAATGCAAGACCTCTGACCAGTACAGACGTATGAATACTGAATATCAGGGTGTTTTACTTGCGTTAAATATCGCTGATGATTATTTTAAGGCTAAAAATCAGGCTGACAATATGGCTGCCGAGGATACTACTAAAGAGCAGCAACTGTATGATTTAAGACATGAGGTTATCGAGGCACAGATTAAGCAGGAGTCAGCACTTAAGATGATTGAGGAGTACAAGGAGCAGATTAATGCTCTTCAAAGAAAGATTATTCAGTTAGAATCTGAAAAAGGTAGAAATGACTAATGTTAAATTCTGATATAGAAATTCTTGCACCATGCGGTTCATTTGACATACTTAAAACTGCCATCAAAGCAGGCGCTGATGCCTGCTATATAGGCGGCAGTAGATTTGGTGCACGTGCATATGCAGATAATGTGTCCGGCGATCAGCTGGAGGCTGCAATCGATTATACCCATATTCATGGAAAAAAGCTTTATCTTACTGTAAATACGCTTATTAAAGAAAATGAATTATCGGATGCTTATGATTACATCAAGACCTGTTATGAAGCAGGTATTGATGCTTTTATCGTGCAGGATTTGGGACTTTTTAAAATGATCCGTGATAATTTCCCGGATGTTCATATCCACTGCAGCACACAGATGAATATAACTTCATATCATGCAGCACACTATATGAAAGAACAGGGTGCATCAAGAATTGTTACAGCAAGGGAAATGTCGATTGACGAGATTAAACTCATTAAGGATAATGTGGATATAGAAATAGAGACCTTTGTTCACGGTGCCATGTGCTACTCGTATAGTGGTCAGTGCCTGATGAGTTCGCTTGCTGGAGGTAGAAGCGGCAACAGAGGCAGATGTGCACAGCCTTGCCGTAAATGCTATGACGGAGAGTACATTTTATCCATGAAGGATATGTGTGCTTTAGAGCTTATTCCAAAGCTTGCCGATTCAGGTATTGATTCCTTTAAGATTGAAGGCAGAATGAAAAATGAGTATTATGTTGCATCGGCGGTTGATGCCTATAAGGAGCTTACTCAGGATTATTTAAATGGAACATTTTCCAAGGAAAAGGCTTATAAATATAAATTTAAGCTTGCCAATATATATAATCGTGGCGGCTTTTGTGACGGATATTTCTTTATGCATAACGGACCTGATATGATTTCAAAAAAGAGACCAAACAATCAGGGTGTGTTGATTGGAAGACTAAATGAGATAAAGGATGGAAAGGTTTTAATTAATCTAAACGAAGCCTTGTATAAAGGTGATGTCCTTGAAATCGGATTAAATAACGGAGAGATTATTGAGATTACATCGGGACAGGAAGGTAGTGCCGGAAGCAGTGTTTGGTTAAATGCACCTAAAACAAAATTAATTGTAAAACGACAGGATATATATAGAACAAGATGTAATCATATATTGGATGAGATAAGTAAAATATCTGAAAAAAATAAAATTGGCCTTACAGGAATATTTACTGCAAGGGTTGGTGAACCGCTTTCTTTTGAAGTTAGAACATCCAAATCTTTATCTTTTTGTCGGGATGAGGATATACAGACTATTAAAGTTATAGATGAAGTTGTCCAAAAATCCAATAAAATTAAAGCAGACATTGTGCAGATTGAAAGTAAAATTAATCAATTAAAGGATACGGATTATTATTTTGATAAGCTGGATTTTATTATAAATGAGGATGCTTTTGTTCCGGCCGGTCTTATAAAAAAACTTAGAAGAGATGCAATTTCAAAGCTTGAGGAAAAGATTATTTTAAGCTATAAGAGAAAAGATAAATCAATCAAAGCCTTTGATGATTATTATAGATGTGGCGAGCAATCATATCATACTACTAAAAAATGTTTAAAGATAGGTGTAAAAAACATATCTCAGCTTGAAGCAATTCTAAAATACCCTGATATATACGGTATATATATGGATAAAAATTTGCTTAAAGTTATACAAAACACACCTTTAATTGATACCATTTATAAAAGAAATATAAGGATATATATGGAATTGCCGTATGTTATAACTAGTAGCTTTGATTATAAGAAATATATTGAGGATATATCCTTTGACGGTATATTTGTAAGAAATATAGATGCATTTTCCTGTGATATAGACTATAATAAGGATATTGTTTTTGGAGCAGGACTTTATGCTTATAACAATTTGGCAAGAACTTTTATAAAGAATAGCAATAAAGCAATAACATTTGAAATACCAAAGGAGCTTAATCTTAAGGAAATATGTATGCTTGATGAATCTTTTTCAGAGCTTTGCATATATGAACACCAACAGGTTATGCTTACTGCAAATTGTATTAAAAAGAGCAGAGGCTGCTGTAATAAAAAACAAGAGATAATAAGGCTAAAAGATGATAAAGCAAACTGCTTTTATGCATTATCTGTTTGTGATGAATGTGTAAATGTTATCTATAACGGTATTCCATTCCTATGCTTTGACAGAGATGATATAATAGATAATTGTAAGGCTTCATTTTATCGTATCAATTTTACGGTTGAGGATGAGGCGATGATAAAAGCGGTATTGGATTATTATTTTAAAGGTGTAAAGCCGGATACGTCATTATTTACAACGGGACATATGTATAGAGGAGTAGAATAATATGATAAATATTATCTGCGAGATTTCCAAATATCTGATAATTATATTTATGGTGCTTTATACTATCAAATGCTTCACCATACTTTCAGCATCAGATGAGGAAAAAAGAAGGAAGAAACTTAATAAGCAGATAGGATATGTTTTTATAATACATTTTCTTTGCTACCTTACTTTGTATCTGAGGATGGGAAGTATTAAACTTCTTATCTTTTATACGGTTCAGATCTTTGTAGCTGTTTTTTATATGGTAGTATTTCATTCAATATATAAGGATTCGTCCAGGTTATTAACAAATAATACTGCATTTTTGCTTTTGATTGGTTATACGATCCTTACAAGACTTGATTTTGCACTGGCTGTAAAACAATTTATCTTTGCTACGGTTGGCTTGGTTGTTACTGCATTTATTCCATTTATTATGAATAAATGGAGAAATCTTAGAAAATATGGCGTCTTTTATGGCGTTATAGGAATTATGTTCCTTTTGACAGTTTGGGTTCCGGGGCTTGGAAAGGAAGTTTATGGTTCGAGAAACTGGATAAGCATACACGGATTTTCCCTTCAACCGATGGAATTTGTTAAGATTATATTTGTAATGTTTGTTGCAAGTATGCTGGTTAAGGCAAATACTTTTGGAGATTTATTTTTAAATGCAATTATATCAGCAAGCTATATGGGCGTGCTTGTCCTGGAAAAGGATCTTGGTGCAGCAGTTATATTTTATGTTACTTATGTTTTCATGGTATATCTTGCAACCTCAAGACCGATTTTTATGATAGGTGGATTGGGACTGGGAGTTTTAGCTGTCGTAGGGGGCTATACTTTATTTAAGGATTCCTTATTCAGACATGTTATGGTTAGAGTTGAGGCATGGAAAAACCCATTTGCACATATAGATACAAGCGGCTATCAGGTTTCACAGTCTCTTTTTGCTATGGGTACCGGTGGTTATGTCGGTTCGGGACTTGCAAGCGGAAAAGCGGATACTATACCTGTAAGTGAGAGTGATTTTATCTTTTCTGCTATATGTGAAGAGCTTGGAGTGATTTTTGGACTTGCATTAATACTTGTAATAATTAGTATATTTATATCTTTTGTAAATATCTCCATGAAGTCACGCAAAGCATTTTATAAATACATATCATTTGGATATGCATCTATATATATGCTCCAATCTTTTTTAAACATCGGAGGTGTAACAAAATTTATACCTTCAACGGGAGTAACACTTCCACTTATAAGTTATGGTGTAAGCTCAGTTTTGAGTACCTTGGTTGTATTTTCAATTATCCAAGGTGTATGTGTGATAAATAATAAAGAGGCAGCTAAGAATGAAAAAGAAAAAGAACGTATCAGAGCAATTAAACAACAATATGAATATCAGGCAGCCTATGATCCTTACGGACAAAGATGAGGAATTTCTTGAAAAAGAAAAGCAAAGAGCAGAAAATAACAGGATTAAAAATAAACCGATACTTGTGATTACGTACTTTATGGTTGCTGTTTTTGTAGGTATGATGGCCTATGTTGTATATTTTATGCAGTTTAAAGCAGGTACTGTTATTGCTAATTCAAGAAACAGCAGACAAAATTCTTTTGCTGAGGTTGTTGAACGCGGAGACATCATAACAAGTGATGGAGTTGTGATTGCTACAAGCTCAACCGATGAAAATGGTGTAACAACGAGAAGTTATCCTTATGGAAATATGTTTGCTCATCTTGTCGGATATGATAGCTATGGCAAAACAGGTCTTGAATTACAAGCTAATTTCTATCTGCTGAGAAGTCATATAAATATTGTAGAGAGGATATATAAGGAGCTTAAGGAAGAAAAAAATCGTGGTGATAATGTTGTAACCACTGTTAATTTTAAACTTCAGGAGACTGCATATAATGCTCTTGGCAGCTGTAATGGTGCCGTTATAGTTATGGAACCAAAGACAGGCAAGATACTTGCTATGGTTTCAAAGCCTGATTTTGATCCAAATGATATTGATAATGTATGGGCTTATCTTCATTCTGAAGAAGGTTCTGAAAGTACAGTTTTACTTAATCGTGCAACTCAAGGGTTGTATGCTCCGGGTTCAACATTTAAAGTTGTTACTATGCTTGAATATATAAAAGAACATCCTTATGATTATGATCTGTATGGATATAATTGTTCGGGAAGTGAAATATATGCCGGAGTAAATATTCATTGTTACGATTCGACTGCACATGGAGAAGAAAGTTTGGGCGATTCTCTTGCATATTCATGTAACGCTTCATTTGCCAATATAGGTATGGGACTTGATTTTGGTGCATTTAATGAAACTGCGGAAGGACTTCTCTTTAATTCCGACTTGCCTTACGATGGTGAGTACAATAAATCTGAATTTGTTATAACTGCAGATTCACCAAGGGATGCCATGCCACAGACTGCCATAGGTCAGGGTGATACAAGGATAACACCTTTACATAATCTTATGATTGCATCAGCTATAGCAAATGGCGGTGAGCTGATGAAACCATACCTGATTGATTCAATTGAAAATGATGATGGTGCAAATGTTAAGACGTTTAAAGGTAAATCTTATGGAAATTTAATGGATTCAAATGATGCAGCTATATTAACTGAATATATGAAGGGTGTATGTGATTATGGTACAGCTGCAAGATATTTTAATGGTGCGGCTTATGATGTAGCAGGTAAAACAGGTACCGCTGAGTACGACAATGAGGGTAATTGTAATTCATGGTTCATTGGTTTTAGTAATCCTGATAATCCTGATATCTGCATAAGCGTGGTTGTTGAAGATTCCAACAAAAATGGTGTATCAGCATCAGCAGTAGCCAAATCGGTTTTTGATGCATATTATAATATGCATTAAAAACATAGTGTAAATAGAAAAATGATTTCCTTGCTATATATAATAAATTTTGTTATAATGTTTTAGATATATGACACACCAATCTATATGATGCAGGAGGAATTGCAATGGTAGAAGCAACAAGCTGTGGTGGTGTGGTAATCTTTCGAGGCAAGGTGTTATTGCTTTATAAAAATTACAAGAATAAATATGAAGGCTGGGTTTTACCTAAGGGTACTGTAGAAAAGGATGAGGAGTATAACGAAACCGCTTTAAGAGAAGTAAAAGAAGAAACAGGCGTTGCTGCTCAGATTATAAAGTACGTAGGAAAAAGTAATTACACATTTAACACTTCATCTGATGTAGTGAACAAGGATGTACACTGGTATCTTATGATGGCTGACAGCTATTACAGCAAACCACAAAGAGAAGAGTATTTTATGGACTCAGGTTACTATAAGTATCATGAGGCATATCATCTCCTTAAATTCCCAAATGAAAAACAGATTCTTGAAGAGGCATATTCAGAATATATGGCTTTAAAACAAAACAATCTGTGGGGAAGTAAGAAATATTTTTAAAGAAAATATTTAATTTGAATATCATTAAGCCTCAGAGATGGTCCTCTGAGGCTTTTGAAATAATCATGAAGGGTGATTTTATTTATGAATGAAAATGATGAAAATAAGAAAATTGATTCTGATGAATTTTCCGATAATGATAAAAATATAATAAATGCCTCAACTAATATTGATGATATTGATGAAGTCTTAGAAGAAGCATATAGATTACTGGGAAAGAAAGGACCCGGCAAAGATGAATCTGATAAAGAAGGGTCCGATAAAGAAGAATCAAATAAAAAAGATAATTTATATATTTCAGATAAAAAAGAAGAAAAAAAGCCTTATATATCCGAAACAAAAAAGAAATCAAAATCAAAAAAGAAGAAGTTATATAAAACTTTATATATATTAGCAATGACACTCCTTATAAGTATATTTGTAGGATGCTCTATTTATCTTATTGTTTATTTTTGGCAGGCTAAAAAAATCGATAAAAAAGTAGATGAGCTTAAAGAGATGATCGTTGCAGAAGATGATACAGAGTTTCAGGTAGAAGAAGATGAAACAATAGTAGATAATTCAGGCAAAAAAACAGAATATGTATATGTAGACGGTGTTAAGGTTCAGAAAAAATTTGCCAAAATCTATAGAGAAAACAATGATTTTATTGGATGGCTTACTTTATCCGGTACGGAAATAGATTATCCTGTTATGCAGACAATGGATGATGAAGAATACTATCTTCATAGGGACTTTGATAAAAATTATAACGGCAACGGAACATTATTTGTTGATACAGCGTCTGATGTTTCAAGACCGAGTGACAATATGATTATCTATGGTCACAATATGAAAAACGGTAAAATGTTTCATGACCTGCTTAAGTATGATGATGAGGAGTTCTATAATTCACATAAGTATATTCAGTTTGATACTATTTATGGTGATGGAAAGTATGAAGTGATAGCTGCTTTTAGAACTGAAATATATAATAAGGATTATACCGGATTCAAATATTATACTTTCTTCGATGCACAGACTCCTGAGGATTTTTCGCAGTTTGTTAAAGAATGTCAGGAAAGGACTCCTTATAATATTTCTACATCTGCATCATTTGGTGATAAATTAATAACTCTGTCAACATGTGCATATCATGCAGATGAAGGTAGATTTGTAGTTGTTGCAAAGAAGATTGAATAATAGTGTGTTCTTGACATTAAATATAAAATATGTTATATTTTCACTTGCTGAGCCGGTGTGTCGGAATTGGCAGACGAGGCAGACTCAAAATCTGTTGCGGGCAACCGCGTATGGGTTCAAGTCCCATCACCGGCATGAAAAAGGAAGACATGAATACTCTGTGAGTTTCATGTCTTCCTTTTTCATGCCGGTGCCTTGAACCCATAGGGTTCAAGGTCTACGCTACGCTCCGGTCCGCGCAAAACGGGTGTCCACAGGACACCCTGCGCCCCATCACCGGCAGAGTCGGTGCCTTGAACCCATAGGGTTCAAGGTCTACGCTACGCTCCGGTCCGCGCAAAACGGGTGTCCACAGGACACCCTGCGCCCCATCACCGGCAGAGTCGGCGCCTTGTCGAGGTCTACGCTTCGCTTCATTTTTATCCCCTTTCACATCATTTTGATGCTATTAAAAAATATCCGGTCGAAATACATGGTGTAAGTAATAATTTACATTTTATTATGTGAAAGGGGAATAGATATGAGTAATATGATTTATAATAACATGATTAACAATTACTTAAACAATTACATGAGGGGTAATTTGACTAACACTAAAAGCAAAAAAACCGGTTCTAATACTAATACTGCTAAAACCGGTAATATAAAAAAGAACAGTGATATTTTTGATAGTGATAAGTCAACAATTAAGTTTAATACGATTAATTCATCTAAGTCTAACAGTTTATCAAATACACGGTCTAATAACGTCAAAATAGGTGGTGTTCAGGAGTTTATCAGCAGGAATCCAAAAGAAGCATATAATGTAAGAAGAATGCTTGCACAGGGTAAGTTTGTGAAAAATAGTTATCCGGCAGAAAAAAGCAATTCCGAGATGACAATGGATGAATATAAAGAGTATATTATGGATACGATTAATAAGCTTCCAAGAGATATAAGTCAGCTGCATGATGACATAACAGTAAATATTACTGAAGAAGGATGGGAAACTATGAAAGCTGATTCGGAGTACGAAGCATGGGTGCTTGGATATTTTAAAGAGGATTTTGCTGTTAAAATCCCATATAACGGTATGGGTACAGATGGTATAAATTGTGTTGAGCATTTTGGAGCTTCAATAGGTGAACATCATGGAGAAAGTGTTGCCAGAACAACAGATAATATTTTTAGCAGTAATAATTTATGGTGGAATTCACGTGATGATAAGATGAGACTTGTTCTTGAAAGAAATAATAAAAGAAATAAATCTTTAAAGATTAATAACAGGAATATTCTTAACAGAAGCAGTGCCAATATTGCATCAATTATGTCTGCATATGAGTCGGGTACAATTAAGAATACAAGATTACTTGGAAATTCGATGATTAGAAAAAAGAAATAATAATTATCTTTTTATTGCTTTTTTACAAATAGTAAAAAGTGTAATCTTGACAATCCTTTTTTATATGTTAAAATTTTAATATTGTAAGCGTTAATGGAGGTTTTTATGATGCTTGAAAAGGATTGTGCATTAAAGACAATTGTTGATGGTGATTTTACGGCAAAGCTTTTACCGGAGGGATACCTTTCCATAAGATATAAAAATTACGATTGCTATGGCATTTCTGTTACAGAAGACCTTGATGAAGAAAAAATGAAAGAAGTTCTTGGTTATGTTAAATCTGTTTATACATATCGTGAAGAACCTTCACTTTCTTTAAGCGGTAAAAATAATTCTTCAGAAGAAGAGGGCGAGATAGATATAGAATTATATAGGCAGTATGGTATAACCAGACACAAGAAAAAGGTTAATTTAAAGATTCAAGATCAGGATTTTTCTGAGACACCGGATGATCTTTCCTTTAATTATGTATGGGGTACTTTGAACAGAGTTGATAAGAATATTCTTAAAAACAAGGTGCTTGCTCATCTTGAAAGCCAGAAACTTAAGGAAGAGTATGATAGAATTGAACTTTTAGTAAAATACGAGATACCATTTGATATCTTAAAAGCTGTTTATTATGATATTGATGAAAAGGAATTAAAGATATTATATAGAAGGTTAACAAGGACAAGATAATGCCTATAAGGATTTTATTGCTTGAGGATGACATTGCACTTGCAATGGGAATTGAATATTCACTTAAAAGCGAGGGATATGAGGTGACTCATATCCCTACTTTTAATGAGGGGAAAATAATAATAGAAAATATAAATGTTAATGATAAAAGTACTGTAGGAATATTTGATGTTATGCTCCCTGATGGAAATGGATTTGATTTACTTACGCTTTTAAGAGATAAGGGTATTAATATTCCTATTATTTTTTTAACTGCTATGTCAGATGAGATAAATGTAGTACAGGGACTTGATCTTGGGGCTGATGATTATATAACTAAGCCATTTCATGTTAAAGAACTAATGTCAAGGTTAAAGGCTGTTATCAGAAGATATAGGATAGGAGAAGGCATATCTGAAACTGAAAGTAAATCCGATAATGAGATCAATAAAGCGGTTCATACTGTTGATAATAAATTATATTTTAATGATTTGATAGTAGACACTCTAAAAGCTGCAGTTTATAAAAAATTTGATAATAATGATAAAAAGATTGAATTAACCCAGAGTGAGTATAAATTGTTGTTGCTATTTTTAAATAATAAAAATGTAATACTTGAGCGTGATTTGATTTTGGATAAAATATTTGATAGTAATGGTTCTTTTGTTGATGATAATACATTATCTGTTTATATGAAGAGACTAAGAACAAAACTTGGAGATGAGTATAATGGAAAACCATATATAAAAACTGTACGTGGAATCGGATATATAATGGAAGATTAATAAAATTTATTACATTGTATGAGTTAATGCATTAATTATGGATGATAAAAAAGAGGGTTATGTATGAAAGGCAAGGAATATTATATATATCTTATTCTTTTTCCGGTTTTTATTGCTGTATTGATAATTACCGGAATTATAATGGGTGTTAACGGTATATTTATTGTGATAATGTCGGTTATTATGTGTTTGATGTATTTAACCGGCATATTTGCTTTGCTTTATATATATAAAAAAATAAATAAGGTCAGAGGATATATAGATAGTAATACATCATCAGATGATAATTTAAATGACTATATTGAAGAAAAATATCTTGAAGGTGAAATTGGAAAGCTTGCTATGACTGCGTCTGATTTAAAGAAAAGATTATTTGAGGAGCAACAAAAACAGTTAAAGGAAAAGGAATTTTTAAGAGATATTATTTCGGATATATCACATCAGATAAAGACGCCTGTTGCAGCACTTACTGTATTTAATGATATTTTATCAAATGAAATTGATGAAAAGTATAAGCCTATGATTGAACAGTCAGGTCTTCAAATTGAAAGAATAAAATGGCTTGTTCTATCTATGCTTCAGCTTGCAAGAATTGAGGCTTCATCGATAGAGTTTAATATTGATAAAGTAAGTTTCAATGATATTATTAAATCATGTATTGATATACTTGCAGTAAAGGCAAATGAAAAAAACGTTGAATTCAATATAAAATCTGATAATGAAAGTATAAAGGTTGATTCTGAATGGTTTAAAGAAGCGATAATTAATGTTTTAAAAAATGCAATCGAATATAGTCCTGATAATTCTAAAATTGATATCAGTGTCAAGAAAATTCCGATTGAAACCCGTATCTACATAACCGATTATGGGATTGGTATACCTGAAAGCGAGCGACTTAATATATTTAAACGTTTCTATACTGTTCACAGTAATCAGGTCAATCCAAACAGTGTCGGCATCGGACTTTCGCTTTCAAGGAGTATTATAGAAGGTATGGGTGGCAGAATTTGGGTTGAAAGTCGCTACAAGGACGAGTGTAAGGGTGACGAGCAATCATATACAAAAATGATTATTTCAATAGAAACATAGCCTTAAAATAAATCTTACAAAACTGTAAGAAATAAATTCGCATTTTGTAAGGAACATGTAAGTAAATAGTGTTAAAATGCCATTATAAGCTTTTAAATTATTTGGTAGATTATGAATTTATAAAATTCATATATAAATATCATAGATAAGGAGACGGTTCATAATGGAAATATTAATTGCTAATAATCTTACAAAAATTTACGGAAAAGGTGATACCGCAGTTACAGCGGTAAATCATATCGATCTTACAATTCAAAAGGGAGAGTTTACCGCAATTGTCGGTGCCTCAGGTTCAGGAAAATCGACACTTCTTCATCTTCTTGGCGGTGTAGATACTCCGACAGAAGGTCAGGTTATAATTGACGGAGAAAATATTTATGACCTTAAGGATGAGAAGCGGTCCATACTTCGAAGAAGAAAAATCGGATTCATATTTCAAACATATAATTTAATTCCCGTACTTACTGTAAAAGAAAATATAGTAATGCCTGTCTTGCTTGATGGAAACAAGGTAGATGACAAGGAGGTTGATGATCTTATAGAGCTTCTTGGTCTGACTGAAAGAAAAAATCATCTGCCAAACCAGCTTTCAGGTGGACAGCAGCAAAGGGTTGCCATAGGACGTGCTGTTATCAATAAACCGGCCATCATAATTGCCGATGAGCCAACCGGTAATCTTGATAAGAAAAACAGCGAAGAGACAATGGCTCTTCTTATAAAGGCTGTTAAGGAGACAGGGCAGACACTTGTGCTTGTAACGCATGAGATGGACATTGCCGCGATGGCAGACAGAATCATACATCTTGAGGATGGAAGCATTGTAAGTGACACCGCCAAATAAATTGGTTTTATATTGTAAATGAAAACCGGAGGTGTACTATGAATAAATTATCAGCACTTACATTCAGGTATCTTAAATTCAATATTAAAAGGACAATTACAACCTGTATAGGTGTCATAATATCAGCAGTATTTATGTATATGATATTTACCATAGGCTACAGCACATTTTATTCGCAGGCTGAAGAAAAGTTTTATGAATATCATCTTGGCTATGATGCCGTGCTTATATGTGATGGTAAAACTGCTCGCGATATTGTTAAGCTTTCGCCTTATTACAATGAGGATAGCAACAATGATATTGATGTAGAGCTTTCTTATGCATGGGTAGCCGCTGAAGGAAACAGGGATATAATATACATTAATGACTTCTTTGCTATGCCGAGACAGTTTAACCTTGAAGTGGGAACATTGCCTAAAAATGATAATTCCATTATAGCTTCATATGATAAGGCGGTGTTTTTAAATGAAAACGTTGGAGATACGGTTGATCTTCCCTATGAGAAGGACGGTATGGATTACGTTGAAACCAAGGTTATATCCGGTTTTTATAAAGAGGATTTTTCGGTAAAAAAAGAGGATACCGGATACAGACTTATGTTTTTCAATGATGGAAACTTTACCTTGTATGGTGAAAAAATATATGATCTGGATGAGGTTTGTGTGTTTGTTACATTTAAGGATAAGGATGATGTAAAGGGTGATTATTATAAGCTTGAAGAAGCCTTTGACATAAAAGAAGGACATATATCCGATGCCTCTGTAAAGTTTAATAATCCTGAAACCTCACTAAGTTATCTTACTGCACAGGCATTGCTTTTGATATTTGCATTTATTGGTGCTGTTGCATCAATATTTATCGTAAGAAATGCATTTAACATATCAGTTCATGAGCGAAGCAGAGATTATGGTTTGCTTCGTTCGGTAGGTATGAGCAGAAGACAGATAATCGGGATTATAATGAGGGAAGCATTTATAATAAGCATAATAGGCCTTATTATCGGAATTGCTGTTGGACACGGACTTTGTGTACTTGGCTTTGGCATATTTAAGAGAATTCTTGAGCTTTCTGATTATTACAGGATAAGGTTTATACCTGTTGCGTGGATATTTACAATCGCTGCAGTAATCGTAACAACGGCTTATGCTATGGTCGCACCGATAGAAAAACTCTACCGCTTAAATCCGATAAATGCACTGCGTATGACAGATGAATATAAAACAAACAGAGTAAAAAGGATTAAATCAAAGCCTAACAGAGGGAGATTGTTTTCAAAGCTTTTCGGTGTGGAAATCGGATATGCTTATAAAAATGCTATTAGAAATAAAGGTCGGTTTATAATCTCTGTAGCTACGCTTACAATCTGTTCGGCACTTTTGGTTGGAATTTACAGTTCATTTTACATGCTTGAACATAATTACAAAAGGCTGTGGGGACTTGAGTGTGAATATTCGGGTGAAATATATGTTTCTGATTTTAATAATATTGAATATGTTAAGAGTTCCGTTGAAAAATATTCTGAGGTTGACAGCACGGATTATTATGTTGATATGTTTGCAGAACTTGTCGATTCGAGTGAGTATGACAGAATATATTGTGTAGGATTATCTGATGCAGAGTATAGTAAGATACTTAAAATGACAGGTGATTATAAGAAAAGTGACAGAAAAGATGTTATAGAGGGAATAGTTTTAAATGATTCAAGTTTTACTACGGGTAAAACTTATAAGTTAAGTGATACATATGACGGATTAAATCTTTATGTATCTGCAAAGGTTAAGGATAACTATGTATTATTTACCGAATTAAATAAGATATTTATGGATTCTAAGGATGAATACTTATTTAATGGGCGTTATACGGAGTATTTTATATATAATCTCGATTCAGGCAGCACGCATATTAATAAGATTTATTTCTCTGAGGAGTATATTAATTACAATTCCACTGCCGGTAATGACTACACAACATATTATTATCATTTTGTGGTAAAACTCAATCCGAAGAAAAGTCATGTAGGCTTCAAAAATTTCATTAAGACCTCACCATACGTATACTACAGCTATACCGAGGATTATGATTCGGCAAGAGATATGATGACGGTTGTAAGGGCGATAGCAACGGTTGTAATAATAATTCTTCTTATAATGTATATGGTAAATATTATTAATATCAAAAGTGCAGAGATGATTATAAGAAAAAATGAGCTTAATACTCTAAGAGCAATCGGTATGAGCATAAGACAGCAAAGCAGGATGCTTTATGCGGAGTCTGTTTTAACGGCGATAATTTCTGCTTTTCTCGGATCTGTTATCGGAGTGATAAGCTCCTGGTATATAGTCAATGTTATGCTTGAGGTATGGGGTGAGATTCATTTTACGGTAAAATGGAGCGTTATTATTTTTACAGCGATTTTGCTTATAGTTATAAATATATTTAACGTATGGATGTCCAAACCTGATGACAGTGAAATACAGGTGGGAGATTACTATTAAAGATGAGGAGAGACTATGAACAAATTATCTTTACTGACATTTAGATATATGAAGGTCAATATGAAAAGAACTGTAACCACCTGTATAGGTGTTATTGTATCGACAATCCTTATATATCTTATATTTTCAATTGGATATAGTATATATTATTCTGATGCTGAAGAGTTTTATAAATATGCTTATTATAAAATCGATGGTGTTATAGTATGTGACGGAGCATCAGCAAAGGAGATAGTTGAATCGGCAGATTATTACGGTGGTAATGCCAATAAGGCAGATGTTAAGCTTTCCGGAGCTTGGGCAATATCCTTTAATAATGAGGATGATAGCGTATATATAAATGATTTCTTTGCTATGGGAAGACAGCTTAGCCTTAGGCAGGGAACATTTCCTAAAAATGATAATTCCGTGCTCGTTCCGGATTGGTATGCCCGTTTTGAAGAAGCCTCTGTCGGTGATGCAATTAATTTCGGACATGGCGCTGATGATAAAAAATATATATCCGGAATTTATAATGATGATAATTATTTAGCCTTTGATGACAGTACATTAAGTGAACGGTTTGGTGATGCAATTTTCATTAAATCACCTGATAAGGTCTTTGAAAGTGAAAAAGTGTACGTATTTGTTACATTAAAGAATGGTAAGGATATACAAAAGCAAATCAAACTCTTAAGTGAGACATATAATGCTCTAAAATTTGAGGTTATTGAGGCAGCAAGGTCTTATCGTGAACCGAAAACAGATGTTTCCTATGCGGCATATACGGCGTTTTTGATGCTTATTGCTTTTGTTGGAATTTCCATATCAATAATGATTATCAGAAATGCTTTTAATATCTCTGTTCATACCAGAAGCAATGATTATGGAATATTAAGATGTATAGGTATGAGCCGTAAACAGATAATAAAAATAATTTTTTATGAAGCTATTATTATAAGTCTTATAGGACTTATATTTGGAATTATCATAGGACATGGATTATCTATACTTATCTTTTCCATTTTTAAAAGGATATTGTCTTTAAGCAAGTATTATAGGATAAGACTTATACCTCGGGCATTGGGGTTAGCAGTATTATCTGTATTTATTGCAACCTTTTATTCCATGATTTCGCCGGTTGAAAAGCTATATAAGCTTAATCCGATAAGAGCACTTAAAATGTCTGATGAATACGAAAATAAAGATAAGAAGCTAAAAGCAAAAAGAGGAAGATTATTAACTAAACTTTTTGGAGTGGAAACAGGTTATGCATATAAAAATATATTAAGAAATAAAAAGCGATTTTTACTGCTGGTTACAACACTTACCGTATGGACAGTACTCGCATCGGCAATCTTTACAATTATTTCAACAGCCAAAAAAGGTCTTTATGATGAACTGGCACCAAATTGCGATTATGCCGGATTTGTAGAAATATATAATCGTGAGTCAGCTGATAGTTTTATAGCATCCATAAAGGAGCTTGATGAGGTTAAAAATGTTACATATATGGAGTCAATATTTGTATCCGACAAACAAAATCAAAACCTCCGCTATCTTGGATATGGATTCAAAACAGAAGACTTTTTAAATTTTGCAGCAGTGGCAGATGGTTATGATGAAGATAAAAACGGAACAAACGGAGTTTTGTTATATGGCAATACAAATCTTGAAGCCGGAAAAATATTTTATGGAAATACAAAGGTTCTGGGAGTATTTGATAATGAAGATAAATTCTTAAATGAACTTGGTAAATACGAACCTTGGGAGTTGTCTTATCTAAACCTTAACAATGTTATAGTATATAATGTTGATAATAAAAATTTTATGAATTTTGTTGAGAATAATGGTGGAGGGTATGGTGTTTTAATTGAATTTGAGGATGATCTGAAACATCCTGAATTTGATAAATTCATAAATGAAACAAATTATTCCTTTGATGATTATTTTTATGAATATAAGATAATGGTTGATGGACTTACGGTTGTAAAAACCGGAATAATAGGTTTTCTGATACTTGTATTTATCCTTTATATGATAAATACAATCAATACCAACAGTTCAGAGATGATTCTAAGAAAGAAAGAGTTTAATATATTAAGAACAATAGGAATGAGCAAAAAACAGGTTGATAAGATGCTTTACCTTGAAGGTTTATTGGTTTCTGTAATTGCAGCATTTATTGGAAATCTTTTGGGAAGCTTTCTTGGAAATGCTGTCTTTAACCTCTTTATGCTGGCCGACAAAGAACCGGAAGAAAGAGGTAATCCGGTTATATACATCGATTTTCCTGCAATTATACTTATAACAGTTCTTTTAATCGTTATAAATATTTTTGCAATCTGGGTTACCAAGCCCGAAGATGAAGATATTATATTTGATTGAATGTGTATTGGGGACATGCACCTTGTCAAAAAGTAACTTGAAAAAGCAAAATAAGAAGATGGTAGAGAATGATTAACCCGATTTGCGTAAAATCAAAAGCGAATGGTTTGTAGGTGTTTGCTCAGAAACCGAACTGTTTGAACGAAGTGAGTTTTCGGTTTCGTGCAAACAACAAAAACCTGAGTGCTTTGATTTAGCAAATCGATGGTTTGTTCTCTACCATCTTCTTATTTTGCTTTTTCTTATAAAAAAAGTGTGATAAGGTGCATGTCCCCATGTCACACTTTATTTTATGTAATAATATTGTAATATTTACTTGATTTTTCTTATGAAAAAGAATAGAATATATACTCGGAAGAAATTGGTCTTATTTTAAGATAAAGGCCTAAAATAATATAAACGGAGGACTAAAAATGAGTAACAAACTTAGTTTGTCAGCAAGTGACAGGATTAATGCCTTACTTGATGACTCAAGTTTTGTTGAAATCGGCGCATATGTAACTGCCAGAAGTACAGATTTCAACATGCAGGAAACAGATTCTCCAAAAGACGGTGTAATTACCGGCTATGGTGTAATCAACGGAAAATTAGTTTATGTCTACAGTCAGGACTCAAGCGTTCTTGGCGGTGCAATCGGTGAGATGCATGCTAAGAAAATTGCCAAGGTTTATGACATGGCTATGAAGGTAGGAGCACCTGTTATCGGTCTCATCGATTGTGCAGGCTTAAGACTTCAGGAAGCAACAGACGCCATGACAGCATTTGGAAGACTTTATATGAAGCAGACTATGGCTTCAGGTGTGATCCCACAGATTACAGGTATATTTGGTACCTGTGGTGGAGGTAGTGCACTTATTCCTGCATTATCTGATTTTACATTTATGACTGCTGAAGGCTCAAAGATGTTTGTAAACAGTCCTAATGCTTTAGATAATAATTATACAGGTAAGCTTGATACTGCTACAGCTTCATATCTTTCAAGCAATACAGATATGGTTTCAGCTGTTTATGAGGATGATGCTTCAGTACTTGCCGAAATCAGAAATCTTATAGATATTCTCCCTTCAAACAATGGTGATGAAGAAATAGCAGAATGTAATGATGATTTAAACAGAGTTATTGCAAATCTTGATTCCTTTAAGGATGATGCAAGAGCTGTTATACAAAATATAGCTGATAATAACATTTTCTTTGAAGCAAACAAGGATTATGCTAAGGAAATGGTTGTTGGATTTATCCGTCTTGATGGTCAGACAGTCGGATGTGTTGCTAACCAGATTAAGGATGGTGATTCAAAGCTTACAGCTGAAGGCGCTTATCTTGCAGCTGATTTTGTAAGATTCTGCGATTCATTTAATATACCTGTTCTTACTTTGGTAAATACCAATGGTTTTGTAGCAACAGTAGATAATGAAAGAAAAATTGCGGATGCGGCAGCAAAGCTTACTTATTCATTTGCAGATGCTACAGTTCCAAAGGTAACTGTAGTTATGGGTGAAGCATTTGGAACAGCTTATACTGTTATGAATTCCAAGTCAATTGGTGCTGATATGGTATATGCTTGGCCAACAGCAAAGATAGGAACTATGGATCCTGAAATGGCAGTTAAGATTATGTATGATGCCGATATAGCTGCTTCAGATGATAAGACAGCTAAAATTGCAGAGCTTAAGAAAGAATATACTGAGCTTCAGTCAAGTGCTATGGCTGCTGCAAAGCGTGGCTATATAGATGATATAATTGAGCCGGATGCAACAAGAAAGCGTGTGATTGCAGCTCTTGATATGTTGTTTACAAAAGAGGATGTAAGACCTTTTAAGAAGCATGGAACAGTTTAATGAAAGGAGAGTAATAGCATAATGAAAATTAGAAAATTCTTATTGGTATTTTCAATTTTAGCTGTTATGTTTTCTTTAACTGCATGCTCCGAAGAAAAGGAAAAACCATTTGATTATGATGAAACTGAAATAGTTATTCAGACTATGGATTACTTTGAGCAGTACAATAAGGTCAAGGATGAGTATAAGGATTACTATATGACCGACGGTACTGATTTTGAGCAATCAGCAGTTAAGGGCATCGACCAAGCTGTAAATAATGATAAGGTTGGTGAATTTGAAAGTTTTGAAACACCTGTAAGTTATTATTATTCCGGCGGTCCTGATGCACTGGCTAATATTGATTATACAATTGAAAATGCGGATGATTATGTTATGGTCACAGTTATAAATCATGCCGCAAATCGTGATGTTGAAGTTACAGTTAAATATGTTGAAAATCCTGATTATTACATCGAACTCGATCGTAATCTTGCAGGTGTAAACCCGGATGATTACAGAGCCCAGTTTGAACAGATGGCTGCTTACTATGGCATGACCACTGAAGAACTTATGGATGTGTTCTTTGCTCAGTACGGTGTAACAAATCTTGATGATTTTATCAAGAAGGACGCACAATATCAATTGGGCTCACACCCATATACACCTGAGGAAATGGTTATATCGGCTGTATATTCCAAAAAGGAACTTATGGGTCAGGCAGGTATGAATACTCTTCTTGGTATGGGAACAGTATTTGTAGTATTGATATTTATATCATTTATAATATCCTTATTTAAATATCTTCCTAAGCTTTTCGACAGAAAGAGTAAAAGGAATAAGGAAGAGGATAATAATGATACACCGGTATCAATACCGGCACCTATACCTTCACTTGTTCCTGCCGGAAATGAAAATCTTGCAGGTGATGAAGAACTTGTGGCTGTTATAACGGCAGCTATTAACGCATATGAGGCTGCAAACGGTAATACAAACAGCAAAGACAGATTGGTGGTTCGTTCGATTAAGAGAGCCAGATAATTTAATCTCAAGCTAATATGATTATTGATAAAGAAAAATCAGGAGGAAAATTAAAATGAAGAATTATAGAATTACAGTAAATGGTACAGCTTATGATGTAGCTGTTGAAGAAGTATCAGGAGGAAGCGCACCTGCAGCAGCACCTGCACCAAAGGCAGCACCTGCAGTAGCACCTGCTCCTGCAGCAGCACCTGCTCCTAAATCATCGGGTGCAGCCGGAAGCATAGTTGTTTCATCACCTATGCCTGGTAAGATACTTAATATTAAGTCAAATGTCGGTGCTTCAGTTAAGAAGGGTGAGGTTATCCTTATTCTTGAAGCAATGAAGATGGAAAATGAAGTTGTTGCACCTGAAGATGGAACAGTAGCAAGCATCAATGTTGCTGCAGGTGATTCGGTTGAGGCCGGAGATACTTTAGCAACTTTGAATTAATCTTGCGAAAAAGATTTCATTTATTAAAACAGGAGGTAACAGCTTAAATGAGCAGTTTTATGGATGTTCTAAAAAATCTGGCTGAGCAGACAGGCTTTGCAAGCTTGACATGGAAGCATTATATTATGATATTATTTGCATTCATTTTTATGTATCTTGCTATAGCCAAAGGTTTCGAGCCATTATTATTAGTTCCTATCTCCTTTGGTATGTTCTTGGTTAATATGTTTCCAAGCATCATCCAGGAGGGTGGATTATTACATTATTTTTACAAGTTAGATGAATGGAGTATATTGCCTTCACTTATCTTCATGGGTGTTGGTGCGATGACGGACTTCGGACCGCTTATAGCCAATCCGGCGAGCTTCCTTTTGGGTGCGGCGGCACAGTTCGGTATATATTCTGCATATTTCCTTGCGTTCCTTATGGGATTCAATGGCAAGGAGGCTGCAGCGATTTCAATCATCGGTGGAGCAGACGGTCCTACATCAATCTTCCTTGCAGGTAAGCTTGGAATGGGTGGTACCCTTATGGGACCTATAGCCGTTGCGGCATATTCATATATGTCCCTTGTTCCGGTTATTCAGCCGCCTATTATGAAACTTCTCACAACCGAGAAGGAGAGAAAGATTAAGATGGCACAGCTTCGTCCTGTAACTAAACTTGAGAAGATTTTATTCCCGATCATAGTTACATTGGTAGTTGTTCTTATACTTCCGACTACAGCACCGCTTGTTGGTATGCTTATGCTCGGTAACTTATTCAGAGAATGTGGCGTAGTTAAGCAGCTTACTGAAACTGCTTCAAATGCCATGATGTATATAGTTGTTATATTGCTTGGTACTTCCGTTGGTGCTTCAACAAGTGCTGAGGCTTTCCTTAAGGTTAGTACTTTAAAGATAGTATTGCTTGGACTTATCGCATTTTCCTTCGGTACTGCCGCAGGTGTACTGTTTGGTAAACTGATGTGTCTTGTCACGAAGGGCAAGGTTAATCCGCTTATCGGATCTGCCGGTGTATCAGCAGTTCCTATGGCTGCGAGAGTTTCACAGAAGGTTGGAGCAGAGGCTGATCCTACTAACTTCCTTCTTATGAATGCAATGGGACCAAATGTTGCAGGAGTTATCGGTACTGCGGTTGCTGCGGGTACCTTCCTTGCAATCTTTGGAGTTAGTTAAAATAAAAACGTATAATACTATATATTTTTTAAAGTAAAAGAGTTAGTTAGGAGGAAAGAAATGTCAGATGTAAAAAAACCGGTAAAGATTACCGAAACAATATTGCGTGATGCACATCAGTCACTTATCGCAACAAGAATGACTACAGAGCAGATGCTCCCGATTATAGATAAAATGGACGAAATCGGCTACCATTCAGTAGAATGCTGGGGTGGAGCTACATTTGATGCCTGTCTTAGATTCTTAAAGGAGGATCCATGGGTAAGACTCAGAAAGTTAAAAGATGGATTTAAAAAGACTAAGCTTCAGATGCTTTTCAGAGGTCAGAACATACTTGGTTACAGCCCTTATGCAGATGATGTAGTTGAATACTTTGTTCAAAAGTCAATTGCAAACGGTATTGATATTATAAGAATATTTGACTGTTTAAATGATATCAGAAATCTTGAAACTGCCGTTAAGGCAGCAAATAAGGAAAAAGGACATGCTCAGGTTGCACTTTCATACACTCTTGGTGATGCATATACTATGGATTACTGGAAGAATATGGCAAAGCAGATAGAAGAGATGGGTGCAGATTCAATCTGTATTAAGGATATGGCAGGTCTTCTTGTTCCTACTGAAGCTACAAAGCTTGTCACAGCTCTTAAAGAGGGTACAAAGCTTCCTATACAGCTTCATACACATTACACTTCCGGTGTGGCTTCAATGACTTACATGAAGGCAGTTGAGGCAGGATGTGACATAATAGATACTGCTATGTCACCACTTGCACTCGGAACATCACAGCCTGCTACAGAGGTTATGGTTAAGGCATTTGAGGGTACAGAGTTTGATTCAGGCTTAGACCAGACTAAGCTTGCTGAGATAGCTGATTACTTCAAACCTTTGCGTGAACAGTGGTTAGAGTCAGGACTCTTAAGTCCAAAGGTAATGGGAGTTAATATTAAGACTCTTCTTTACCAGGTACCGGGCGGTATGCTTTCTAACCTTGTATCACAGCTTAAGGAAATGCATGCTGAAGATAAGTTTGATGAAGTTTTAGAGGAAGTACCTCGTGTTCGTAAGGACTTTGGTGAACCGCCTCTTGTTACACCTTCATCACAGATTGTCGGTACTCAGGCAGTTTTAAATGTCGTTACAGGACAAAGATATAAGATGATGACTAAAGAATCAAAGGATTTACTTGTAGGTAAATATGGTCAGACAGTTAAACCTATGGATAAGGAAGTTCAGAAGATGGCTCTTGACAGCCTTGGAATGAAGGAGCCGATTACCTACAGACCTGCAGATGATATCGAGCCACAGCTTGAAAAACTTGAAAAAGAAATGGCTCAGTACAAGAAGCAGGATGAGGATGTACTTTCTTATGCATTGTTCCCACAGGTTGCAACTGAGTTCTTCAAGTACAGAGAAGCTCAGGAAACCGGAATTGATGCATCACTTGCAAATACAGAGGATAAAACATATCCGGTATAATATGATTTTACAGTGCTGTCACAGAATTTGTGACAGCACTTTGAATATTAGGGAGATTAATCTATGAAAAATAAAAGGGCTCTGGCTTCGGTTATACTTTTTATAATACTGATTTATTGGGTAGCTTGCGGCTGCCTTAGTGTGCTGGGTATACATCTTTTTACGAGCAAAAATATGGTGGATAACTTTTATGTTGACGGCGATGATTTGGGACCGTTTGTTAATTTGGGTATATTTGTTGTTGGAGGAGCGGTGAGCTTCTTTGCTATGGTTGGAATGTATATAATTACAGCTTTGGGTTCTCTTATGCTTGTATTGATATGCAGATTTGGACTGCTAAAGAAAACAGAAACACAAGGAAAGGACATCCGAAAGGTCATGGGTGCAATAATTATTTTTACAGTTATTGCATATATCGCGGCCTGTATAATAGCAAAACTTTCTTCAACCTTTTTTATGTTTATAACCCTTGCATGGATTCCGCTATTATATTTCCTTATAGTTTATCTACCTTTAAAGGATAATAATCCTGATATTGTTGAAATAATAGAACCAGATAATAAGTTTAATAATAATGATATTTGACAAAAGTTATAAAAGGTTATAAAATATTTCAAAAGTTATAAAAAGTTATAAAAGCATTTAAAAGTAATAAAAAGTTATAAAAGCATTTAAAAGTTATAAAAAGTTATAAAACAACTACAGAGTATAAGATTATTGTGTAATGATTATATATGGAGGATTATTATGAAGAAAAATCCATTCACATTATCATTTGGGAAGGAACCGACTCAATTTATATCACGTTTAGCACAGACAAATGAGATAATAGAGAATTTCACAGATGAATCACCTGCTAATCAGATATGTATGCTTACAGGTGTAAGAGGTTCAGGTAAAACTGTTATGCTTACAAGTTTGGCAAAGGAGTTTAAAAAGCATGATGATTGGGTTGTTGTTGAACTTAATCCTATGAAAGATATGCTTTTATCACTTGCTGCAAAATTATACAGTATAAAAGAATTGAGTTCCATTTTTATTAAAGCTAAACTAAATCTCACAGTATTTGGTATTGGTGTTTCTATTGATAATTCGTTGCCTATTTCAGACATAGAAACAGCACTTGAAAAAATGCTTGAAGAATTAGGAAAGCATAATAAAAAACTTTTGATTTTGGTTGACGAGATTGTAAATAATGAATATGTAAGAATCTTTTCAAGCACATTTCAGATATTTTTACGTCAAAATTATCCCATATTTTTAATAATGACAGGATTGTATGAGAATATTTATGATTTACAAAATGTTTCGTCACTTACATTTTTGTATAGGGCGCCTAAGGTAATGCTTGAGCCGTTAAATATTAATGCAATAGC
>JAFUGL010000092.1 GCA_017469405.1 Lachnospiraceae bacterium
CTCCATCGAATAAAAGGATAGTTCGTCGGCCTTTCAAGCCGGAAATGTTGGGTTCGATTCCCACTGGAGCTATTGTGATCGTAGTACAAAGGTAAGTATGTCAGATTGTGAATCTGAGGATGTGGGTTCGATTCCCACCGGTCACCTTAATTAAATAATATGCCGTATGTCCGGGTTGGTGAGGAAGCTGTCCTGAAAACAGTTGGTCGGAGACGACTTGCAGGTTCGAATCCTGTGTACGGCGTTTATGGATGGATAACCCGTAATTGGTAGCGGTGCTGACTGTAAATCAGTTATCTTAATGACTCTGGAGGTTCAAGTCCTCCTCCATCCACTATGCCTGTATAAGCCTAATTGGTAAGGCAACAGTTTGCTAAACTGTTAGTAATCCTATTATTGGGGTGTGTTGGTTCGAGTCCGGCTACAGGCGTTTTTTGATGCTTTTCTTTAATTAATTTCACGCTATACACATTGTGTATTGTGTAAAAACCCTTTATTTATAAGTAAAAATTACATCGACCTTAATATATTTGTTGTTCTTATAGCGATGGTGGCTATATTTAAAGATCAAATAGAAAATCTGGTCAATAATATCTGGAAATCCATAAATAAAGATGCCAAAAAAATATACAGTTGAATCATAAAAAGTTTAGTATTGTTATATCTATTTGTTTTTATATGTTATGTAACTCCGTTAAAAATATATAAAAATATTTATCACATTTGATTTATCATGGAGGAGAGTATGAATAATAAAGGTCAGATTACAGTTTTTATCAGTTTAATAATGTGTGCTTTGGTTTTGCTGGGATTGTTTGCGGTAAAAATTTGCGAATTTTATAATATTAAATCAAAAACCGCTCAGATTATTAATTCAGCAATATCGGATGTTAAGTCTGAATTTAACAGTTATATATTTGAGCATTATCATATTCTTCTCTTTGATAAAACAGATTATGGTAAGGGTGAAGCGGCGGTTGAAGAGTTTTTAAGTGAAAATATAAATAATAACCTTGATGATAATCAAAAACTGGACTATATGGCTATAATTGATTTTGATTTGCTTATGGACAATGATTGCGAGGCATTTAAAACGCAGATAAATGATTATACTGCATATGCTGCTATAGACTATGGAGCAGAAACTATTCTTTCAAAGACAGGCGGCATGGAAGCTGTAATAGATGATAGTGTATTTACTAATATGGACACGGATACGGATTCTGGTTCGTCAAAATCACAGTCGGATATTTCTTCCTCCGATAAAAATGAAATAAATATAGAAAAGACCAATAATAATATTGAATCCGAAAGTGACGATGACCCCAGGGTTTTTACAAAGACACTTGGAAAAAAAGGTATATTGTTATTTGTTGTACCTGATGATATGGATGTTAGTACTGAAACGGTAAACTTATCTGAATGTCCTACAAAAGGGAGAATAGGTTTAGGCAGTATCTATAATACGAACGATAAGTTTGACAGCTATAGCAGGCTAAAAAAAGATTTGAAGCAAAATTCATCATGGAATAATGCGTTAATAGATGCAGGCTGTGGACTTGCATATGCAAGAAATGTATTTAATTGCGCAGTAAATCAGGAGGTTAATACGGATTCTGTTTTTAAATTTGAAATGGAATACCTGATCTGTGGCAGAGCCTCAGACTATATGAATTTAAAGTATACGGTAAATAAAATTATAGCTATAAGATTTCCGGTAAATTATTCATACCTTTTAACCGACACACCAAAAATGAACAAGGTTAAAGCAATTGCGTATTCACTTAGTCTTACAACTGCCATACCCGAGCCGATTTTAAAATATTTGATAGCAGGATGCTGGTCATATGCTGAGGCTGTTTCTGATGTAAGGCAGCTTTTAAGGGGGCATAAGATAGCATTTAAAAAAGATAATTCAAATTGGAAAACAGATATATATAATCTTGCAAAAAGTTTTATGGAAGATGAAGAAGATAAAGGAGAAGGAATGAGTTATGAGGACTATCTTTTGATCCTTATGGCAATGAACATGGATAATGTATATCCAAGAATGTTAGATGTAATACAACTTAATACCAGACAGTTTTATCCGGATTTTAAAATGGAGAATGCAGCGGTAGGTTTAACTGTTGATACAAGCATAGAATGTGAAGACAGTATTTTTGGATTTTGTATCAGTGGAGGGTATTAAATATGATCTTTTAGAAGTGATTTTGTTTTAATATCTCCTGCCTTAAGCCCAAAAACAAATCCTCTCCGGGTGCAGACTAAAGGGGGCAGGGGATATTAAAACAAAAATCATAGTAAAATTATTTAAAAAGGTATTGGTTTAAACATCAATTTTTATATATTGATTGGGCGAGGTGAGCTTATGAAAAATAATTTTGGAAGTGCGGTTGTTGAAGCTACTTTAATTATTCCGATTTTTCTTTTTTCAATGCTGGCATTGTATAGTATGTGCAGATGTAAGCTTGCGGAAGGCATTATATATGAAGCCGCTGCAGAAACAGCGGAGTATATGGCAGAGTATTCATATTTGGATGAACCCAATCTGTTAATCCCTGGGATGATTATGCCTCAGTATATAGATAATGAAGAATTGGTCAATGAAAGCGTTAAAGGTGGAATACACGGAATTGATTACATTGGAACAATAACCAGAGATTGTAACGATTATGTTGTATTAAAGGTAAATTATACACTTAATATAGATATTCCCATGATGCCGTCTCTTAGTAAAAAAAGACATATAATTATAATGCAAAGAGCTTATATAGGTGAGGGAGATGATAATGGGAAAAATGAGTGTTCAGATGAAGATAAATATGTATATGTTACGGATAATAAAGAGGTATATCATAGTAGTCGAAGCTGCACGCATTTAAAGTTGTCAATACATCGGACGAACATAAAATATGCTCAAAATTATGGCTTTTCTCCGTGTGAGTTTTGTGGTGATAAGGCCAAAGATATTGTTTATATAACTGATGCGGGAGCAAAATATCATTCAAATAAAGAATGCAGTGGACTTAAAAGGACAGTCTATGCCGTAAAATTAAGTGAGGTTAAAGGATTGCCCGGTTGTAGCAGATGCACACAGTAAGAATATCAGATGGATGGTGTTGATATGGTTAAAGTTAATTATAATAAAAATAATATCGGAAGTACAATAGTTGAGGTTACATTTATTATACCGATACTGATTTTTATAATTATTGCGGTTATTTTTTTGTTTTTAGATGTTATAAATGATTCAGTGGTTCAAGGAGACAGTTATTGTGGAATCTACGAAATAGCATTAGGAGACAGTGAAGAAAAAATAAAAAACAAAATAACTTCAGATTTAGAAGAAGAATTAGTTGGAGTAGGAAATGTTCCTGATATAAGTTTGGACGTTACGTCAGGTGAGCTTATTGCATACATCAACAGTCAAAATGCAGAGGGAGGAAATATATATAAATATATGGGAGAAAATGTATGTTATAAAAGAGAATATGATAAGTGTACACAAAGGCTGAGGAGATGGCAATTATATGGAGATGTATTACGGGAGTAAGGGAGTTAATAATTATATTGAAATATGTGTAAATGAAAAGGATTTTTATGCATCGGATAATTATTATGTCATCAGAATGCTTGAAGATAACGATATAGGAGAAATAATCAAACCAATCATCAGTAAACTTGATAATAATATTTTTCTAAGATATCCGGTAAATTCCTTATTTGTACTTGATAAATTTTTCATTAAATCAAGACCTGATATAGTTATGATAGAAGAAATATTAAAAACAATTTGCGAGAGTGTGAAATGTTCTGAACAGTTTTTGCTTAATATAGACGAGCTGGTTTTGTTGCCGGAATATATGCTATGGGATGATAAAAGTAAAAAAATCAAAATCATTTATGCACCTTTTTATAATAAAAAAATTCAAAGTCAGTTAAAAAATTTTATTGAATATATAATGCGAATTTTTGATTATAAAAATGCAGATAGTGTTATGAAACTTCATCATATATATGAAATTATTATGAGGGAAGATTTTGATATAAATGAATTGGAAAAGACTGTTTCATATACTTCTTATGAAAAAAAAGAAAAATTAGTTTTAGCTGAAAATTATAATAATCTGCTTTCAAATAATCCTTTGACGGAAATTCCTTCGACAGAAATTTCCTCGATGGAAATTCCTTCGACGGAAATCAAAGATGCGGTAATAGTAAATGATGATAGTCGGTATGAACATATAATAGGGATAAACGCTGCTGTTTCAGGACTTTTGTTTTTAGCTTTTTTGTTTATAAATAAGGAAAAAGTGCTATTCCTTATGTTTTTGATTTCGATAGTTGTTCTCGTAATTAATTCTTTTGTTTATATTTTGAAGAAAGAAAAGGAGGATGAAATTGATATAGATCGGTCTATGATTGAATTTGAAGAAAAAAAGAATGAATATATCTCTCGTTATAATGAGAATAATAATTATGAGGAAACCGTAAATAAAATATCAGAGTTTGAAAATGATAATGTACATAATAATGTAAATAAAGAAGCAGTAGATAACAAATATAAAAGAGACTTTAAACTTATTCCCCTTAATGATGGTTTGCTTGAACCAATAGTGATAAATAAAGATAAGAGTGAAATTGTTATAGGGCGTGGAAAAAATGAAGCGGATTACAGATTAAATAAAGAACAGATAAGCAGAGTACATGCAAGTATTATTATAAAAACAGATGGCATATATCTTAAGGATCATAATTCTACAAACGGTACTTATATTAACTCTGCAAGAATAGGCGCTTATGAAGAAAAAATAATAAATTTAGGGGATATAATAAAATTAGCAAATGAAGAGTTTTTTGTCGGATAACATTTCAAAGTATTTCAAATGATAGGGATAAAATCATTGTATTTATCCCTATTTTTTGGTATATTAGGTATATATGTCAATATGTCAGATTATATGATGAGGTGAATAGCTTTGAAGATTAATATATACTATGGCGGCAGGGGTTTACTCGAAGACCCGACTTTATTTGTAATAGACAGAATTGTACAGGTTTTTGAAGAGCTAAGAGTAGAAGTGAAAAAATATAAAATGTATGAGGATAAATCAGGAATTGCAACTCTTCCAAATACTCTTAAGGAATGTGACGGTGTGATACTTGCATCAAGCGTAGAGTGGTTTGGAATAGGCGGATATATGCAGCAGTTTTTGGATATGTGCTGGCTATATGGTGATAAAGAAAAAATATCAGGTCTTTACATGATGCCGGTTGTTGTTGCAACGGCTTATGGTGAGCTTGATGCAGAGCTTTCATTGAAAAAAGCCTGGGATATATTAGGCGGAATATCCATAAACGGCATAGCAAGCTATGTTGAAAGTTATGAAGTATTTGAGCGTAACTCTGCATTTTTATCAATGATAGAAAAGAAGGCAGAAGATTTATATAGGAGTATTAATCAAAAACAGGCGAAACTTCCAACCAGTAGTGTTGCAGTTAAAAACAATATAATTAAAAAGCATAATATAAAGCTGACGCCTCAGGAAACAGAACAGTTATCCAAATTTGTTGCGAATGATGGATATGTGAAAAAGCAAAAGGAAGATATAGAAGAGCTTGCTGCTATGTTTAAGCATATGCTTGGAGATGATGAGGCAGAAGAGGAAAAGATATATGAGGATGATATTGTAGGTGGTTTCTTTAAAAATTATTATCCTGAAAAGGATTTTTCTGCGAAATATGTAATTATCATACCTGATATTAGTAAAAATCTTATTATAGAGGTTAAACCTGGTGAGGATCTTTTGTGCGAATATGGCGATGATCAGGATGCAAATGTAAAGCTTAAGGCAGATAGTTCTATGATGCGCGGCATAATAGATGGAAAGATGACTTTTCAAAAGGGCTTTATGTCAGGTGAGATAACAGCAAAAGGAAATTTTAAAACCTTGCGCATGCTCGATCAAATTTTTAGATTCAGATATAATAAGTAGTGTTTTAGAAAGGACATAATTATGTCATATCAGGCTTTATATAGAAAATGGCGTCCAAATGAATTTGAAGAAGTAAAAGGGCAGGAGCACATAGTCAGAACTTTAAAAAATCAAATAAAATATGGAAGAGTAGGTCACGCATACCTTTTTTGCGGAACCAGAGGTACAGGTAAAACTACCATTGCAAGACTACTTGCAAAATCTGTAAATTGTGAGCATACTGTGGATGGAAGTCCTTGTAATGAATGTGAAAGTTGCAGGTCAATATCAGATGGAGCTTCCATGAATGTTATAGAGATAGATGGAGCATCAAATAATGGTGTAGATAACATAAGGCAGATTAACAGTTCTGTTCAATATTCACCATCTACAGGCAAGTATCTTGTTTATATAATTGATGAGGTTCATATGCTTAGAAAGGAAGCGTTTAATGCTCTTTTAAAGACTCTTGAAGAGCCACCGTCATATGTAATATTTATACTTGCAACAACAGATGTTCATTCGGTTCCGATTACAATTTTGTCAAGATGTCAGAGATATGATTTCAGAAGGATTTCTATTGAAACCATAACTGACAGACTTGCTGAACTTTTAGATAGAGAAAATATAAAAGCAAAAAGAGAAGCTCTTGCTTATGTAGCTAAGGCGGCTGACGGATCTATGAGAGATGCGTTAAGCATACTTGATCAGTGTATATCATTTAACCTGGGAGAAGAACTTACTTATGAAAAAGTATTAAATACTATAGGTGCTGTCGATGTTGATATTTATATAGAACTGCTTGATGCTATATTAAAAGATAATGTTAGTAAGGCGGTCAATATTATCGATGATGCGGTGTGGCAGGGAAAGGATTTGCCGCAGTTTATAATTGAGTTTATCGGATTTATAAGAAATGTTCTTATGCTTAAGCTGGATGAATCATTTGACGTGGATTTGTCTGAAGAAAAAAAGAAAATATTGATTGAGTTTGGTAAAGATGTAAATGAGGATTATCTTATAAATTATATTAATATACTTCAAGAGGCATCAAATAAAATGCCTTATGTAAAAACAAAGAGGGTTGTGGTTGATGTAGCCATAATCAAAATGTGTAAGCCGCAGATGCAGAAAGATTATTCTGCAATTGAAAAAAGGCTTGAGAGTCTTGAGAAGAAAACTGATAACATAAGTGAAAATACAAAGGTTGTATATGTAAATGCCGATGTTGAATCATCAACACAGATGCCAACAGAAAAGGCTGCTTTTCATGATGCAACAGGTGATGTTGCCGGTGATAAGGATTCTTTTGAAAATAATAATTCAAAACCTGAAGATGGAAGGCAGATATATGCTAATATAAAAAAGAATTATCCGGAAGCTAATTTAAAGGAGATAGAAAGCATAATAAGTATATGGGAGAAACTTTTAAAAACAGTTATGCATCTTCAAAAAGTATTTCTTGAAAAGGCTAAAGTTGTTCCGGGTGAGATGAAATCGACTATAGAGCTTGTATACGAAAAAAATTCCGAGAATTCTCTTGCAATAGATTATTTTGAAAAGAAAAGCAATAGAGAACTTCTCGAAGAAGAGATATCAGAACTGGCCGGAAGAGATATACATATAGGGTTAAGACTTTTAAATAAGGGTGATTCGACTTATGAAAGGCTGAGCGGATTTGATTTGTCAAAGGTTAAATTTGATGACATAAAGATAAATGCTTAGTGAATAATAAAATTAAAAAAAATAAAGTATATAAATTTATTAATAATTAAAGCTATAAAAATTATCAGGAGGATTAAAAGATGGCAAAAAGAGGTGGATTTCCGGGAGGTATGATGCCGGGAAACATGAATAATCTTATGAAGCAGGCTCAAAAGATGCAAAAGCAGATGGAGGAGACAACAAAGGAGCTTGAGGAAAAGGAGTATGAAGCAACTGCCGGAGGCGGAGTTGTTAAGGTTAAGATTAACGGCAAGAAAGAAATAACAGAAATTAAAATCGATAAGGATGCATTTGACAGAGATGATGAGGACTTATTTGAGGATATTGAAGAAAATGTTATGGCAGCTGTCAATGAAGCTATTAGACTTCAGGCAGATGATGAGAAAGAAAAGATGGGTAAGATAACCGGCGGTATGGGCGGAGGCTTCCCATTCTAATGGATATATATGGAGATAAGGTCAATAAATTAATTGAAGAATTGTCAAGACTTCCGGGGATAGGCGGTAAGACTGCTCAAAGGCTGGCATTTTATATAATAAATATGCCTGAGGACAGAGTGGAAAATCTTTCACTTGCAATATCTGATGCAAAAAAACACATCAAATACTGCAAGAGCTGTTATACGATAACAGACAGGGAAGAATGTCCTATATGCGCATCGGTAAAGAGAAATCATAAGCTTATTATGGTTGTTGAAACGCCGAGAGATCTGGCTGCCTATGAAAGAACAGGACAGTATACCGGCGTGTATCATGTCCTTCACGGAGTTATAAATCCTGCTATGGGAATCGGTGCAAATGATATAAAGCTAAAAGAGCTTATATTAAGACTTGAAGCAGAGGATGTGGAAGAGGTAATTATTGCAACCAATTCAAGTGTAGAGGGTGAAGCAACAGCGATGTATATTTCCAAATTGATAAAACCTTCAGGTATTAAAACCACCCGTATAGCGAGCGGAGTACCTGTGGGAGGAGATTTGGAGTGTATAGATGAGATGACTCTTCTTAGAGCATTGGAAGGAAGAATAGCTATATAATACGAGAAAGGAAGGTATACAAGATGAAGAGAATTGGAATGCTTACAAGCGGTGGAGATTGTCAGGCACTTAATGCAACCATGAGAGGTGTCGTTAAAGGACTTTACGGATGCTTTAAAGAGGTTGAAATATACGGCTTTTTAGAGGGTTATAAGGGCCTTATATATGGAAACTATCAGAAGCTTTCGGCAGATGATTTTTCCGGAATACTTACAAAGGGCGGTACAATACTTGGAAGCTCAAGAACACCATTTAAGGAGCTTGATATCCCTACTCCTGACGGACTCGATAAGGTTAAGTCTATGAAGGAAACCTACAAGAAGTTAAAACTTGACTGCCTTGTTGTACTTGGTGGTAACGGTTCACAGAAAACAGCTAATCGTCTTAGCGAGGAAGGATTAAATGTAATCGGCTGTCCGAAGACTATAGACAATGATATCTGGGGAACTGATATGACCTTTGGTTTCCAGAGTGCTGTTGATATAGCAACAAATACAATTGACTGTATCCATACAACTGCATGCTCACACGGTCGTGTGTTTATAGTTGAGGTTATGGGACATAAGGTAGGCTGGATCACACTTCATGCCGGTATTGCATCGGGTGCGGATGTTATACTTGTTCCTGAAATCCCATATGATATCAAGAAGGTAAGTGATGCTCTTGAAAAGAGAACTAAAGCAGGAAAAGGATTTTCAATTCTTGCCGTTGCCGAGGGAGCTATCTCCAAAGAGGTTGCAAAGCTTCCTAAGAAGGAAAGAAAGCAGGCTATCGCAGATGCAGCTGCAAAATATCCTTCAGTTGCATATGAGATTGCAGACAAGCTTAAACAGCAGTTCCCTGGTATGGATATAAGAGTAACGGTTCCGGGACATACTCAAAGAGGCGGAAGTCCATGTCCTTATGACAGAGTTATTTCAAGCAGATTCGGAGCAAAGGCAGCAGAGCTCATCAAGAAGGGCGATTTTGGTAAGCTTGTTGTTATGAAGGGTAATGAAGTAACTGCTATTCCTCTTGCAGAGAGTGCCGGAAAGTTAAAGTATATTTCGCCTGATGATGATATAGTTAAAAATGCCAAGATGCTTGGAATATCATTTGGTGATTAATATATCTCACATACACTGATTTAACGAATATAATAAATGTAGGAAACAGCGAAGCTAAATATGATGAATTTTAGTTTCGCTGTTTCGTATAATAATCAGTGTGAGGTATATATGGAAAAATTATTTATTGATTCAATGCAGTTTACTCCTGAGATATGTCTTAAGGAGGAAGAGGAATTTGAGCGTGACAGAAATTATTTGACGCAGATGTATCCGGCTAAGGCAAGACTTATTATGGTTCTTGTTGAGGATGCTTGTGACAGACTTGAATATGAGGGAAGTCCTATGTTTGCTGAGTATCCCGATAGAGAAACTTTAAGAGGTATTGCAGACAGGATATATGATAAGGTAAAATGCAAGGATGACGATGACGGTTTGCGACATCTTATAGAAGTAATGCTTTGCAATGAATTTTATGCAAGAAGATGCAGATATAAAAGAAGGAGAAGATTCTTTTAGCGGATGATAAGAAAGATAATAATAAGGGTGATTGTGTTTATTGCTGTGGCAACAGGGTCAGCCCTTCTGATAAATAAATTAAATAATCTTGGGCTTGATTCGGTTTCCCGTGAGATAGAGGAACCGTCACTACCTGTTGTATACTGTAAGCTTGGCGAGAGAACTGTCAATATGATGTATGGTTATACACAGGTAATGTCCACAAGCCTTATGCGCGATGGAATTATTCCGGTAAACGATGATTACGGGGTAAATGTTTTGGTTGCCGATTATTCTGATTTTGGCGAGGAGTACAGTTATGAGTTAAGAAGTATCTCGGGTGATAACCTTATAGAGAATGGAGAGGCAGAAAAAGGTGTAACCAAAGATGGTTTTACCGAATATAAGGTTCATTTTCGGATGGATATGAGTGAAAACAGAGAGTATGTTTTTGTTTTTATTATAACCAATAGTGAAGGCGAGAGTGCCAGATACTATACAAGAGTGGTAAATCTGAATAGTCAGCATGCCAATGAAATAATAACATTTGCCATGGATTTTCATAATACAACCTTTATTAAAGATGTAAATGAAAGTGAAGGTAATATGGTATTTGACAGACTCAAGGTAACACCTGAGGGACAGGACTATGACTTATCACATGTAAACTTAAATTCATCCTATGACATGATAAGCTGGGGAGGCATGAGTCCTATGACCATAACCGGAGTTGTCCCTGAGATAACGGAGCTTGATAACGAATATGCGGTTATTCATTTTGGTTATGTTGCAGGTACAGTTTATCAGGAAGAACAGCATTTTTATTATGTTGATGAATACTATACAGCAAGATATGATACCAATAAATCAGAAGTTGAGCTTTTAGCATTTGACAGGTATATAGATAGTATATTTGACAAAAGTTATATAACTCCGTCTGAAAACAGTATAAGTCTTGGCATTGCAAAAAAAGATGATGTAGAGTATAGAGCGTCGTCAGACAGTCGAAAGCTTGCATTTGTTAAAGCAGGTGAACTTTGGCTGTATGACTATGATAACCAGACGCTTACGTCAGTATTTAGTTATATCCAGGGAAATTATGCGGATGTAAGAGCCATTAATAATAATATCGATATAAATATTGCATATATGGATGACGATGCCAATATGTATTTTGTTGTGTATGGCTATATGAACAGAGGAAAAAACGAAGGCAAAAACGGACTTTCTTTATATCATTTTGATGCAAGCGATAATAAGCTTGAGGAGATATATTATACAAGTTGTGATGAGCCGTTTGAAATAATGAAAAAAGAGGTTGGAAGATTTTCGTATTATGATGACAACGGTTGGTTTTATTATCTTTTAGATAGTGCAATCTATAAGGTAAATCTAAATGATATGACACAGGATACTATGGTATATAATATATCATCGGACAAGTATCTGGTATCTGACAACAGGAAGATAGTTGCTTATCCGGAGGTTGATACCGATGAGGAAGTTTCAAAGATAATAATTCATAATTTTGAAACAGATATGGAATATGAAAAAACAGGAGATGCTTCCGATAGATTTTTAGGACTTGGTTTTGTAGGAAATGATTTAATTTATGGCGTGGCAAATCAAAAGGATATAAATATATCTGCGTCGGGAGAAGCCATTATGCCGCTTTACAAAATATTTATAATGAAACCGGATGGAAGCGTAATAAAAGAGTATAGTAAAAGTGGTATTTACACTATGAATACGATTGTTGAAAGTGACACTATATACTTGAAAAGAGCAGTAAAAAATAATAACTTTTTTGAAGAAACCGAACCGGATTATATATCCTATAAAAAGGAAGACAATCCTATGATTATGGAACTTGCAACATCATATTCGAATTATGACTATACAAAGCAGACGATTAAATTTCCTGCAAACATTTATATAACTGCAAATGTTGAACCGGTTATGACCAAATATAAAGATAGTGATTTGGATAAGGATTTGAAACTCGAAACAAGCACTAGAGAAAATGTTTTTTATGTGTTTGATAATGATGGATATCATGGAGAATACAAGAGTGCAGGAAGTGCCATAACAGCCGTAAATGATTCTAAGAGTGGACTTGTTGTTGATAGTGATGGCGATACTATTTACAGAATGTTAGAGGCGGAAACCTACAATACAGTTGCGGATAAGATTAATGAAAGAGCATGTCTGGATAAAAATGACTCACTTATGACTTGTGCATTTATGTGTATTAAAACTATAGGAAGTAAGGCAGAGTATGAAGAGGTTCTTGCATGTGAAAGCTGGGAAGATGTATTCTCAGAATATACACATGGAGTGGGTATAAATATTTCGGGTATAAGTCTTGATACGGCTTTATATTTCCTTGACAGGGATATTCCTTTTGCCGCATGTATAGATGATGGAAGATATGTGCTTGTTATAAGTTACAACTCCAGCCACATAAGGTACTATGACCCTATTGCGGCTGAAGAAGTAAAAGTAACAAGAACGGAGTTCTCTAATCTTTTAAGTATGCAAGGCAATACAATGTATACCTATACATCCCAGTAGCCTTCAAGTGTTGCAAAGTAATCTGCCGGTGTTTCCGCACGGCGGATTTCTTTTACTGAGCCATTCTCACACAAGAGTAGTTCTGCTGATTTTAATTTGCCGTTATAATTGTAGCCCATGGAAAAACCATGTGCACCGGCGTCATGTATAACCAGATAGTCGCCCATGTCAATTTTAGGGAGCTTTCTGTCTATAGCAAACTTGTCATTATTTTCACAAAGTGAACCTGTGACATCATAAGTATGATCGCAAGGTTCATTTTCTTTGCCTAAAACCGTTATATGATGGTATGCTCCATACATAGCAGGACGCATAAGATTTACAGCGCATGCATCTACTCCGATGTATTCTTTATAAATATGTTTTTCATGAATCGCTTTTGTAACAAGTGCACCATAAGGGGCCAACATAAATCTGCCCAGCTCAGTAAATATACTTACGTCGCCAAGACCTGCCGGAACGAGAACCTCGTCAAAGGCTTTGTGAACACCCTCACCTATAGCGAGTATATCATTTGGTTCTTTGTCAGGTGTATAAGGAACACCGACTCCACCTGAAAGATTTATAAATGAAAGGCTGATGCCTGTCTTTTCTTTTATCTCTACCGCAACCTCAAAAAGAATTTTTGCAAGAGTAGGATAGTATTCATTTGTAACTGTGTTACTTGCAAGAAATGCATGAATACCAAAACGCTTTGCGCCCATTTCCTTAAGCCTCGGATATGCTTTAAGAAGCTGTTCCTTGGTCATGCCGTATTTTGCGTCTCCTGGGTTGTCCATTATTGTAGTTGATATTGAAAATGTTCCTCCCGGATTATATCTGCAGCATATTGTTTCAGGAACACCACAGGTTTCGTTTAAAAAATCAATATGAGTATAATCATCAAGGTTTATTATTGCGCCAAGTTTGCTTGCCAGCTCAAATTCTTCCTTAGGCATATCGTTAGAGGAAAACATAATGTTATGTCCGGTTATGCCAACCTTTTCCGACATCATAAGTTCTGTGTAGGATGAACAGTCGGTTCCACATCCTTCGTCCTTTAATATCTTAAGGATAGTTGGATTAGGCGTTGCTTTTACTGCAAAATATTCTTTATATCCCTTATTCCATGAAAATGCCTGATAAAGTTTTCGCGCATTTTCTCGTATCCCCTTTTCATCATAGATATGAAATGGGGTAGGATAGGTTTTAACTATTTCTTCAATCTGTTCTTTAGTAACAAATGGTTTCTTCATACCGTACCTCCCAAAGTGCATTTAATGATTTATATAATATAACATACTTTAATGAATTGTAAAACAAAAATATATTTTTGATTGCATTTCAGATTGTATCAGGATATTATATAGGCTGGTGTTTAATTTTAATGTAATTTTAGAGGAGAATAAAAATGGCATCAGAAGGTTTTAATTATGACAGTATATTTATGCGGTTGTTAAATAGAGTAGGGGATGTGTTTATACTCTCTGTAGTTTTTTCAATCTGTTGCATACCGGTCGTGACAATCGGACCGGCACTTACAGCACTTTATTATACGGCGATGAAAGGCATAACAGTAGGTGAAGGGTATGTTGCAAAATATTTCTTTAAAAGCTTTAAGCAAAATCTCAGACAGGGAATCGCAATCTTTTTAATAATGGCACTTGCTTTATTTGTATTTGGTGTTGATCTTTGGTTTTGGTTAAAGCAATGGCAGGAAGCCAGACTTGGATTTGCACGAATTATGATAGTAATTAGTGTAGTTTTACTTATGGTAGCGGCTATGATATTTATATTTGTATTTCCGCTCCAGGCAAAATTTGATAACAAGATAAAAGTTCAGTTAAGAAATGCTTTCCTTTTATCAATCAAATTTTTCCCAACCACTCTTGCGGTTTTATTAATAACTGCACTTATGGCATTTGGGGTATATTATGCTCCTGCACTTGCTATAGCAGGATACTTTCTTATCGGTTTTGGTGCTATGGGATATATAAACGGAGCTTTATTTTACAGATGCCTTAAAGTATATCTTGTCACAGATGAAGAAACTGATGATGATTCATCGGATGACGATGAATCAGAAAAAATATTTTCAGATGAACTAAAAGAGGAAGAATAAAAATAATGTGTCATGGAAACAGGCAAGAATGACTGTCTCCATGACACAATTATTTCTGTGACACATTTTAACATTTTTCAGGTTCATCATATTCGACACCCATTGTGTCAACCGTTACGGATTTGATTATCTGGTCTTCAAGCGGTCTGTCTGCCCAACCTGTAGGAGTTGTGGCAATTTTATTGACGACATCAAGACCTTCTGTGATTTTTCCGAAGGCTGCATAAGCGCCATCAAGATGTGGCGAGGTTTTATGCATGATGAAAAATTGTGAACCTGCGGAGTCAGGCATCATGGAACGTGCCATGGAAAGAACACCTGGTTCATGCTTTAAATCGTTTTTAAAACCGTTATCCGCAAATTCTCCCTTGATTGAATAGCCCGGACCACCTGTTCCGTTACCGTCAGGATCGCCGCCCTGAATCATAAAGCCTTCTATAACTCTGTGAAAGATTAATCCGTCATAAAAGCCCTTTTTTACAAGTGATATAAAGTTCTTAACTGTGTTAGGTGCAATGTCAGGATAAAGCTCAAATTTCATCACATCTCCATCTGCCATTGTCATTGTTATAATTGGATTTGCCAAATTCATCATCCTTTCTTGAAATTTTCTATAAAAGATGTTACTATAATAACGTTAATGTAAAATTACGTCAAGTCTGTAATTTTTTAAGGGAAATATAGCTTCCTAAAGTTAAAAAATCGCACATTTGAAGATTGATTTTTACATATTGAATCATTTATTTATCTTTAAGTAGAAATAATTAAAAAGTTTATTTTAATAAAAAATAAATAATAAAGATTAAGAGGGAATTAGTTGTGGTCAGATTTTTAAAAGGCATAATATTAATAGTCGCTACATTTACATTGTTTACTATTTTTTATGATTACGGTAAACATTGGTATGATATATATCAGGAAGAGTATAAAGGCACGGAGACAACTATAGGTGAAAACGTTGTGGTTGAGATTCCGGAAGGTGCGGCTGCAAAAACTATTGCAAAGATACTTAAAGAAAAAGGACTAATTCACTTTGAGAGAGCTTTTGTCAAAAGATTACAGGAGTCAGATTATCGTGTTCAAAGTGGAACTTATACGCTTAATACAGGTATGAGTACGCTTGATATGATAAAAACCATGAGTCCTGTTATTGAAGTGGATGAAAAAATAGATACGTTGGTTATACCTGAAGGCTTTACCATAGAGCAGATAGCGGCCAGATGTGAGAAACAAGGTATATGTTCGGCGCAGGAGTTTTTAAATGCGGTTAATTCGGTTACTACTGAGGATTTCCCTTACCTTGCGGATGTTCCTGCCGGTGCAAATGTAAAATACAGACTACAAGGGTATATTTTCCCTGCAACATATGATATCTATGAGTACACAACTGCAGAGTCGCTTGTAAAATGGATGTTAGAGACATTTGAAAATAATTACACCATGGATTTACAGTTAAGAGCTGAAGAACTTGGCTACAATTCATTTGAGGTTATAACCAGAGCTTCAATTATAGAGCGTGAGGCTAAAATAGATGAAGAAAGATCAATTATAGCCGGAGTTATGAATAACCGACTTGGTGCGGGTATGCCGCTTCAGATGTGTCCTACAGTTTTATATCCTCTGACAGATGGAATGTATGATCAGAGTAAGGTTTATTATGAGGATTTGGAACTGGAGTCACCATATAACACATATAAATATGAGGGACTTCCTGTTGGACCTATATGTAATCCGGGACTTGCCTGTATTAATGCTGTTCTTTATCCACAGGAACATGGTTACTATTATTATCACATAGATAATGAAGAAGAGGGCACGCATGTATTTACAGAAACATATGAGGAACATGTGGATACTCAGATTATTGGCGGACCTAATGGTATTCCTGAGGATGAAGTTGATGATAACTAAAGTGAAGACTTTTGTTTAAATGACTTTTAACATTTGGCAATAATAAATATATGTATGAGAATTATAGGATTTTATCATATAGATAAATTATACCGAGAGAAGGAGGGGCTTTATGAGAACGTTTTATTTCAAGGCAAGAAATATAGGACAAGAAAAATATCTGACCTATACTATGGGGGAAGAAACAGAACTGGATGAGGATGTATTGGATTATTGTGAGGAAAATGATGTAAAGGAATTGGTTGATATCATCTATGAAGAGGATGATGATTATGATTACCTCACTTATGATATAACAAATAAAGTTTCACTGAAAGATTTGATGGCTAACGAGATAAGCAGCGAACAGGCTCTCTTTATAGTAAGAAATGTTGCCGGAAATCTCATTTCCATCAAAGAGCAGACTATACATCTTTCATATATTTTATTAAATAGAGAATATGTATATGTCGGTGATAATAATGATGTATACTTTATATGCGTTCCTGTGGAAAATAAGGGTTCACTGTCAGTGGAATTCAAGGGCTTTTTAAGACAATTGCTTGCCAATATGAAATATAACGTAGATGAAGATTTGAGCTTTGTAGGAAAACTTCTCACTTATATAAATGGTGATAATTTCAATTTAAGAGGTCTTGTCGGACTTACAGAAGCATTGATGGAAGAGGCCGGCATTGATCATGAAGAGGTTGGAACAATTGAAACTGATGGCGTTGAGGTTGTGAATTCTGAGCCTGTCAGTGTTGAAGCGGATGATAATCAGGAAGAAAAGACAGAATCAAAGGTAACTGACTTCATGAATGATGTTGATGATGAACCGCTCCCTGAGATAGGTGATGATGACGCTGATGAGGAAGATGAGCCGGTAGCAGATGATGAGGAACTTGAAAGCATACTTCCTGCAGGCATGAAGGTAGAAGAAAACGATAATGTTATCGAGGATATTGATAATATCAGTAATACAGCGAAAGCGGTAGAATCCGTACCTGTTATTGAAAATGAAACAGATGATGCCGAAGATAAAGCGAAAGAAGCAGAGTCTGCAGAAGAATCTGCATCTGTTTTGGAATCTGAAAATGCATCCGAAGCTGCAAGCGATACAAAGACAGAGCCTACAGAAATTCCTGAAATAGCCGTTGGAGATGATATACTTAAAAAAGAGGATGAAGAACCTAAACTGGAACCTATATCAACTCCGGAAGATGCTCCAAAACCTGCACCGGCTAAGAAGGAAGAAAATCTTGATGTAATTAAAAATAAGATAAAAGAGCTTGTTGGAGATGTTCCTGCTGCCAAGACAACTGATGACCCTAAGAAAGTTAAAACATTAGCTGATTTGGAAGAAATGATAGATACAAGTAAAAATCAGCCTCCAAAGAAAAATGTTGTTAAAGTTAATCGTGCTGCTATAATACAGAGTATTGCAGAGCATGAAGCAGAAACAGAAGAACTTACAGAAGAAGAGTTAAATAAGCCTAAAGTAGAAAAAGCACCTGAGGTTGAAGAAAAGAATAATGTTGAAACAAAGCCGGCAGAACCTGCAAAAACTAATACTCTTCTTAATGCGCCAAAGGCTATGCCGTACCTTATCAGAGTTAATACAGAAGAAAGAATTATGCTCAATAAGGCTACATTTAAAATCGGAAAAGCTTCAAGAGGTGTGGATTACTCGGTTAGTGGAAATGGAGCTGTAAGCAGACAACATGCTGTTATAATTCAAAAAGATGGGGTTTGCTATATTAAAGATAATAAATCCACAAATCATACTTATGTTAATGATAAAGAAGTAGAAGAAGGTAAAGAAGAAATTCTTACGCATGATTCGACAATTAAGCTTGGGGATGAAGAATTTTTATTTAAAATCAGATAATAATGGAGGGGTATGCAATGAAAAAACTGGAGTTATCCGTAACTAAGGAAAATGGTCTTGACATAATAAGGTATGAGCTGCTTGGTAATGAAGAATATGATGAAAGAATAGCTGATAAGGTTAGTCAATTGACAAATGTACTGCCGTTTCAGTTTGACAATCGTGAAGGAAAGAGAATTATCACTACTTATGTGAGAGATAACTATAGTCTTGAAATGCTCTTATCGAAAACGTTACAGAAAAGAGAGGTCTTATGTCTTTTAGGAGAGCTTGTTTCTGTATTTGACATGGGGGCACAGGGAATACCTGTAAGTTATGTAGTAAAGAATCCGGAATATATATATGTAAATGAGGAAACATTAAGAGTGAAATGCATATTGGTTCCTGTAAAGCAGGAAGCAATTGCTTTATCGGAGATTCCGGAATTCTTTAGAAAGATTGTTTCCAGAATGTCATTTGATGAGATAGATATGGATAACTATGTAGCAAAGCTGCTTACGATTATCAATTCAAAAGATTTTTCAACATTAAAGCTTAAGAACTATATAGATGATGAACTTGAAAAGATGGGCCTTTATATAAGTAAGGAAAATGGGCTCACAAGTGTTAATGCCGGTGGAGATGCCGGACAAACCAAGTCAGTTAAAGTAAATAGATTGGGTGTTATGAATAACATGCAAAGTTCAAGACCACAGCAATTTGGACAACCGCCAATGATGGGACAGCCAATGCAGGGTCAACCGCCGATGATGGGACAGCCACAGCCAAATTCCGGTATGCAAACACAGCGTTTTGGACAGCCACCACAACAATTTGGTATGCCAAATCAATCGCCGATGATGGGACAGCTTGCGCAAAATCCTGGACAGCCGCCAATGATGGGACAGCCTGCACAAAATCCTGGACAACCACCAATGATGGGACAGCCTGCACAAAATCCTGGACAACCACCAATGATGGGACAGCCTGCGCAAAATCCTGGACAACCGCCGATGATGGGACAGCCTGTGCAAAATCCTAGCCAGCCACCACAGCAACAGTTTGGACAGACACAGCAGCTACATGCTCAGCCCGGACCAAAACCGGGAGAACCATCGATGATGGGACAGCCGGCACCAAAGCCTGGTATACCACCAATGATGGAAAAACAGATGCAAAATCCAGGCATGCCACCACAGCAGC
>JAFUGL010000093.1 GCA_017469405.1 Lachnospiraceae bacterium
AGTGTAATATTGAGTTGAGCCATTGTGCTTTACCTCCGGTATTATTTGGATTGTGGTGATTCTATTATTATACCTAAAGGTAGGGCTTTTGGCTCTTTTAAAATTCATTTATCAATTTACACCATTATACGGACATTACTATTGTTTTACCTATAAAGCAAGTAATATATAATTAACTTATAGGTAATTTATGAACTGAATCAGATTAGTGATTAAAGCTTTTACCTATAAGTTAAACACTATAAGGCGGTTTTATAGGTAAATTAAGTATTATGTCAGATGGATTATTGATTTTTTTACCTATAAGATTGGATACACTATGCATACTTATAGGTAAATCACGAATTATATCAGATTGATTATCGGTTATTTTACCTATAAAATGAGCAATGTGTTGCAGTCTTATAGGTAAACCAAGAATTTTGCATTCAGTCAGATGGCTTGCGTGGTTCATGCTCTGCTTTATGGTTGCATCTTGATTCGATAATCCGGAATTTGTTTTAAGAAGTTATAGATTTTTTTTATGATAGGAAGTATAATAAATGTATATGTCTTATCGGCGCAAATAATTTCGAAAGGGGAGAATTATACATGAGACAAAATAATACGGTACTTTATAAAATTGCAGGAATATTTTGGGGAATTCAGACAATTTTATCTTTGACAAGTATTTTTTCGGAGGATGCTCAAGGAATTAGTATTGTGATAGGTTTGGTAATTGCAGCGTTGTACGGTGTGTGTGCATATGGACTCTTTATAGGCGATACATATAAATTTTATAAGAGTATAAAGATATTCTCGATAATTTTATATGTTGCATGTGGAATAGTTATACTTAGTGCATTTAGTGTTATATCTTTAATCGGTGGAATAGCAGTTGTATTAATATTGGTATATCTTATGCTGGCTGCGGAATTTTGGTCATTGACGAAACTTGCCGGAATGGCAGATGACAATGAACCGGTTGATAAATTCTGGTATGTGCCGGGAGTAATATATCTGATTACAATTGTATTTTCATATGCAATGGTAAGCTCAATTGCATCAAAGTATGATATAAATGTAAACTCTGTTGGTGGACTGATTTCTGATAATCTTATTATGCTTATCTTTGGAGCGACTATGTATTTCATTACCGGTTATGCATTTTATGATGCGCAAAAGCAGGCTGTCGGAAATGCACCTGCGACTCCAAATTATCAGCCGCAGCAGAGAACGTATAATGTTTATAATCCTAATAATATGAACAACGCAAATAATATGTATAATTCAAATAATGCATACAACGCAAATAACATGAACAATGCAAATAACATGTACAACGCAAATAACATGTACAACGCAAATAACATGTATAACGCAAATAACATGAACAACGCAAATAACATGTACAACGCAAATAACATGAACAATGCAAATAACATGTACAATGCAAATAACATGTACAACGCAAACAACATAAATAATACAAACAGTGCGAGTGGTTTTAAGATTTCAAATAATGTCAATAGTTATACCGGAGATAATGATGGTAATTCAGAAAACAGTTATAGTTCCGGAAACTATAATTCAAATGGAAACATAGCCGGAGAAGAGCCGGAGAAAAAGAGTGCATTTACTTTGAAAAAGGATTAATGAATTTGAAGAAGACTGATGTATTAGAAGAATATAAAAAGATAGACAAAATAATGCTTTAAAAATTATTAATGTTAGAGTTAGCATATAATAAGTTTTAAAATTATTAATGTTAGAATTAGTATATAATAAGTTTTAAAATACAGTGGGGGATTGCAAAGAGGTTAGCAGAAAATTTTATTAGGAGGGTTTTGTTATGGAAGAGTTAAAAACTATCGAGGAGCTTGCCAAGCTCTCGGAAGAAGACTTTATGACCGGGCTTCTTAACAGAAGAGGCGGACTCAGAAGAATTGATGAGTACATTAAAGAAAATCCGGATTCAAGATGTGCATTTATCATCTTTGACGGAGATAATTTTAAGAAAATTAATGATACCTTTGGACATCAGTGTGGTGATAGTGTTATAATTAGCAGCGCGCAGGAAATCAACAGACAGTTTTCCAAGAAAGGAATTATATTCAGACTCGGAGGAGATGAGTTTGTTGTATTTTATAAGGATGTTGATGTAGACAGGCTCAAGGAAAAGTTAAATGAGTTTATTGCACTTTGCAATAAGGCAAGTGTGATTGGAAGTAAAAAGGTAGCATTTACATTTTCAATCGGCGTTTCTATCTATCCGGACAATGGTAAAAATTTTGATGAGCTGATGAAGCATGCGGATGATGCTTTATATAAGGCAAAATATGACGGAAGAGCCAGATATTATTTTTATAACGATAAGATGGTTCTGCCAAATCGTGAGCAGTTTATGTTTGATTTGGATGAGTTCTCAAGAGGACTGCCGGGTGGATTTTTTGTATACGAGGCATCCGGAGATGAGAGGCTTCTTTATATCGGAGACTCATTGGTTAAGATGTATAACTGCAAAAATATTGATGAGTTTAGAGAACATGTAGGCAACAGCTTTAAGGGTATGATTCATCCGGACGACCTTGAGCGTGCCGAAAAGGAAATATATGAGCAGCAGTTTAATACACCTCAAAATGTTAACAAGATGGACTATGTAAGATATAGAATTGTCTGTAAGGATGGCGAGGTAAAAACTGTGGATGACTATGGACATCTTGTGCATGATATAAATTACGGTATGGTTTATTATGTGTTTTTGCTTGACCTTGAAGATCATATTTTCAAGGAGACCAGAGCTTAAAGGAGACATAAAATTGAGACTCGAGATTTTATATGAGGATGACTATATGATCGTCTGTGTAAAGCCGCCGGGAGTTCCGTCCCAGGCAGATAAAACCAATGATGAGGATATGGTTACTATTGTTAAAAATTATATATTTGATAAGCAAACATCCAATGATGAACCGTATGTTGCGATGCTTCACAGACTTGACAGACCGGTAGGCGGTGTTATGATATTTGCCAAGGATAAGGATACAGCGGCAAAACTTTCAAAGCAGCAGACGGATGGTACTATGGTTAAGTATTATCAGGCAGTGTTAACAGGAGAGCTCCCCGAGGAGTATGGTGAGCTTTCTGATTATATGGTCAAGGATGCAAAGACCAATATGTCCAGGATATGTAAAAAGGACACAGAGGGCGCAAAAAAGGCTGAGCTTACATATGAGCTTTTGGATGAATTTGAAACTGACGAAGGTATTTTAAGCTATGTGCTTATAGAACTTTTGACAGGCAGACATCACCAGATAAGAGTGCAGATGGCAAACTTAGGCTGTGGAGTCTGGGGAGATACAAAGTATAACCCGAAGTTCAAAAAGCTAAAAAATAAAGTTAAGCAGATAGCACTTTTTTCATCTCGAATCGAGCTTGACCACCCCGCAACGGGTGAGCGGATGGTATTTAAAAAGGAACCTTACGGTAAGGCATTCGATGTAATCGAGATGGATGAATTCTAGAGTTGGAAAAACTAAAGGAGATAATTGAAATCATATAAAATAACTTGAATAGAGTTTTCAGAAGATTGAATTAAAAACAATATTTAAGTATTCTACAAATTGATATATGATAGTTTGATCTTATTAAGAAAATATAAAATATTAGGAGAAACAAAATGGCTAAGGACAAGAAATTAGTAGAACAGATAACTTCTATGGAGGAGGATTTCGCACAGTGGTATACAGATGTTGTGCTTAAGGCAGAGCTTATCGATTATACCAGTGTAAAGGGCTGCATGGTAATTAAGCCTGCAGGCTTTGCAATCTGGGAGAGAATTAAAAATGAGCTGGATGCAAGATTTAAGGCAACCGGAGTTGAAAATGTATATCTTCCGATGTTTATCCCTGAGAGTCTTCTCCAAAAGGAAAAGGATCATGTAGAAGGTTTTGCACCGGAAGCAGCATGGGTAACTTTGGGAGGTTCCAATCCACTTCAGGAGAAACTTTGTGTAAGACCTACATCAGAGACTTTGTTCTGTGATTTTTATAAAAAGGATGTTGAATCATACAGAGATTTACCAAAGGTATATAACCAGTGGTGTTCGGTTGTAAGATGGGAGAAGGAGACAAGACCATTCCTTCGTTCGAGAGAGTTTTTGTGGCAGGAGGGACATACTGCACATGCAACAGCCGAGGAAGCAGAAGAAAGAACAGTTCAGATGTTAAATGTATATGCTGACTTCCTTGAGGACTATCTTGCAATACCTGTTATAAAAGGTAAGAAAACCGATAAGGAAAAATTTGCAGGTGCCGAGGCAACCTATACCGTTGAGGCTCTTATGCATGATGGAAAGGCACTTCAGTCGGGAACCAGCCACAATTTCGGTGATGGCTTTGCAAGAGCATTTGAAATCCAATATACAGATAAGGACAACAAGCTTCAGTACGTTCATCAGACCTCATGGGGTATGACCACAAGAGTTATCGGTGCACTTATCATGGTTCACGGAGATGACAGCGGTCTTGTGCTTACACCAAAGGTTGCACCTGTTCAGGTTATGATTGTTCCTATCATGCAGAAGAAGGAAGGCGTGCTTGACAAGGCAGAGGAGTTAAGAAAATCTCTCGCTGATAAATACAGAGTTAAGGTTGACGCTTCCGATAAGAATCCGGGCTTCAAATTTGCAGAGCAGGAAATGAGAGGCATACCGCTTCGTGTTGAGGTAGGACCAAAGGATATAGAAGCAGGACAGGCAGTAGTTGTAAGAAGAGATACAAGAGAAAAGGTAACAGTTCCGTTTGAGGAGCTTGATTCTAAAATAGGTGAGATGCTTGAAGCAATGCAAAAGGATATGTTTGAGCGTGCAAAGGCACACAGAGATTCACATACCTATACTGCTACAAGCTGGGAAGAATTTACAGATACACTTGAGCATAAGCCTGGATTTATCAAGGCTATGTGGTGTGGAGATGAAGCCTGCGAAACAGCTATCAAGGATGAGACCGGTGCCACTACAAGATGTATGCCGTTCGAACAGGAGACACTTTCGGATGTATGCGTACACTGTGGCAAGCCTGCCAAGAAGATGGTATATTTCGGAAGAGCATACTAAGGGTAATCTCGTAGAATCCACTTTGATATAAATAAGCAGCTATGTAACGTGCCATCAATTTGCTAAATCAGCTCACACTAATGTGTGGGCTGTAGATTTTTTGATAAGGAAATGAGCTTTATATGGATATAAAAATCAAGATGCCACCTGGTGCGGCATATATTATTGATGAACTTAATAAGAATGGATTTGAGGCGTACATCGTCGGCGGGTGTGTAAGGGACAGTCTGCTTGGCAAGCGTCCGCATGATTGGGATATAACCACTTCCGCAACTCCGTATCAGGTTAAGGATATATTTAAGAAAACTGTGGATACGGGGCTTCAGCATGGAACGGTTACAGTACTTGTGGATAAGGCACATTCCGGAAATGATGAGTATGCATATGAGGTTACGACCTATCGTGTCGATGGTATTTATGAGGATCACAGGAGACCGAAAGAGGTTACATTTTCCAGAAGTCTTAAAGAGGATTTAAAGAGACGTGACTTTACGATTAATGCTATGGCGTACAATGACAGCGAAGGCGTGGTTGATATATTTGGAGGTAAGGATGACCTTGACAGACATCTTGTAAGATGTGTAGGTGTTCCATCTGACAGATTTGATGAGGATGCGCTTCGCATACTTCGTGCGGTCAGATTTGCGGCGCAGCTTGGATTTGATATAGATGAGCCGACCAAAGAAGCGATGAAAAATCAGGCACGTTTTTTAAAGGATATAAGTGCTGAGAGGATAAGAGAGGAACTGACTAAGCTAATAATATCGGATAACCCGGGTATGATCGTTACGGCATATGAGCTTGGACTTACAAAGGTGTTTTTGCCTGAGTTTGATGTGATGATGGAGACTCCGCAGAATAATCCTAACCACATTTATTCTGTCGGTATACATACGATTAAGGTTATGGAAAATGTACCGAAGGACGTGGTATTAAGATATGCAGCACTGCTTCATGATGTTGCCAAGCCTTCCTGTAAAACCACAGATGAAAATGGCATAGATCATTTTTACAAGCATCCGGTTGTTGGAAGCGAGATGGCACAGGATATATTGAAGAGGTTAAAGTTTGATAATGAAACTATCGACAGAGTGACCAGACTGGTGCTTTATCATGATTATGGAATCGGAGGCGATTTGGGAGAGAGGTCGGTAAGACGTTTTCTTGCCAGACTTGGAACAGAGAACTTTGAAGATTTCATAACCATAAGAGAAGCAGACAGATTGGCACAGAGTGATTATAATCAGGATAAAAAGGCAGAAAATTTCAAAAAGCTCAAAGCTATATGTGAGACTGTTATTGAGGAAAAGCATTGTCTTAAAATTGCTGATCTTGCAATTGGTGGAAAAGATCTTATCGAGCTTGGAATGAAGCCCAGTAAAGCAATGGGTGATATGCTAAAATATTTATTGGAAGAGGTCCTGGATAATCCAAAACTTAATGATAGGTATAAACTTATTGAAATTGTGAAAAGAAAGCTTGAATGAAAAACTAAACTTGCGAAAGTAAAGTTTGAATGAAAAACTAAACTTGCGAAAGTAAAGTTTGAATTAAAAACTAAACTTGCGAAAGTAAAGCTTGAATGGAAAACTCAACTTGCGAAAATAAAGCTTAAATGAAAAACTCAACTTGCGAAAATACAAAAAGATGATAAAAATCTTGTTGAAATTATATTTTCAAAATCCTTCCCAACAGGAATTAAATTTCCTCTTTAAACATACAATTAAGAAGATTGATGTTTGGAGGGGATTTTTTGGCTGATAAAATGTCTGAGGTTTATGACGCATATGAAATGGAAATATTTCAGACGGCGAGAGGAAGAGGATCATTTATACTGAAAACGGATAAGGGCATCAGGCAGTTGAAGCAGCTTGATGTCAATGAGAGCCGGTTAAATGTGGAGTACCAGTTTAAGGAAAAACTTTTTGAACATGGATTTACGAATATTGACAGATGTATAAAAAATGAGGATGAAGAGCTTGTGTCCTATGACAGGTACGGAAACGGATATGTCCTTAGAAGCTTCTTTGAGGGAAGGGAGATAGATGTTTCAAATATAGAAGAGATAAAAGCAGCAGTAAATAATCTGGCACATTTTCATAAGGTGAGCAGGGAGATTTTTGAGAGCACCGAAAAGGATATACATATCAGGTTAAATAGTGATTTTAAAAAGAGAAATCAAGAACTTAAGCGTGTAAAAAATTTCATGATGAAGAGAAAGAGCAAGAAGAAATTTGAGGAAATGTTTTTGGACAATTATGAGTTCTTTTATAGGCAGGCCCTCGATTGTGAAAACAAGCTTTCTCAGGATGATTTAAAAATGATGGAAAATCATGTGGGATACTGTCATGGTATGTATAATCAGCATAGCATACTTGTAATTGATGATGATGTTATTATGGAAACGGGTGAAAAAAACAAGGATAAAACATTCCATGCAAATGAAAACGGCATTACAGATAAGAATTGTGATAGTAATAAAATTAGTCTTGCCACTATAGGTTTTGATAAATTTTATGTTGGTAATCAGCTAAATGATTTGTATCATTTTATGAGAAAGACAGTTGAAAAAAATAATTATAATTTTGAAATAATGTGCGAAATAATAGAAAACTATGATAAAATTTTCAAACTGAGAAAAAATGATTTGGCATATATTTACATATTATATCTTTAGCCGGAGAAATTTTATAAGCTTTCAAATCAGTATATAAATGCTCCGAAGAACTGGATTTCACCTAAAATGATGGAAAAAATAGGAAAAATAATTGCAGAAGAAGAGCAAAAACAGGCATTACTCGGCAAATTGAACAGATATTATTTGGAAAATTAGCATAATTAAGGTATTCACATTTAAAATAAAATCTTGTATAATACAGAAGTTAAGGTGGTAATTATGCGTAAAAATGTCCTTTTGATTTTTACATTACTGCTTTTTAGCCTCACCGCATGTGCTGGCAAGGGAAAGGTAAAGGTATACGACAGCAGTACGGAAGACATTTCCCAGTACCATACCGAAGAGTCCTTAACGGCAGTAATGATTAAAAGAGATACTGAAACCAATGATATCACATTTTTGAATTATGTGACGGGTGAACAGATCACTCTGGGATATCATGGAGGAGTAAGTGTAACAGATACTTATGGCAACAATCTTATAATAAGTGATTTGCCCGTTGGAAGTGTTGTGGATATAACTTATTACTCGGACACCCAAAGGCTTATCAGTGTATCTGCGAGTGACAATGTTCAGGTTGTTAAAAATGTCAACAAATTTTCGGCTGACGTTTCAAATAAAAAAGCGACCTATAAAGGAACTTCTTGTAAGCTTTCAGAGTATGCACTTGCATTTGAAGATGGAGTTGCAAAGAGTATAATGGAAGTAAATACGGAAGATCAGGTTACACTTTATCTAATGAATGGAACCTTAATTTCGTGCGTTATAGACATAGGCCACGGATATGCCAGACTCATTAATCAGGATACATATGTGGGTGGCATGGTTGAGATAGGATATGATGTAATTGTTCCTGTGACACAGGATATGCTGATTGCGGTCAGGGAAGGAACATATACATTAAGAATAAACAATAACGGCTATGCAAGCAGCAAGGATGTAACCATTAAAAAAGGTGAAGAGACAGAAATAAATATAGCTGATATAGCTATTCCGTCCGGGACGGTAAATTTTATAGTTACACCGGCTGAGGCTGATGTCTATGTCGATGGCAAGCTGTGCGAAACTCATGCATTTACCGGATTATACGGTTCGTATGGATTAAAGATAAAGGCTGATGGATATAAGAGTTTCAATGGAAGTATAAAGATATCTGAGCCTGTTAAAAATCATACCTTTGAACTTGTCGTGGATGAGGATGCAACGACTGAAGAAGATACTACCGAGGATAACTCAGAAGTTGTTACTGATGAAAATGGAAATACAATAACAGTTACTTCAAGTGAAGGAACGGATAATTCATCTGATGATACTACAGCTACTGCAAGTAGTACCAGTGAAAATGATCTGACTACAGCAACCTATACCGGTGCAACTGAAAATACTATTACGGTCAAGACACCTGTTGGTGCAGGGGTGTATGTAGATGGAAATTATGTAGGATATGCTCCGGTAACATTCCAAAAGGTTGTCGGAACGCATACCATAGTTTTATATCAGACGGGAAGTCTGATTAAGAGTTATACTATCCAAGCAACTGATGATGGTAAGGACGATGAATACAGCTTCGATGACCTTACAACATTGACAGACTTGATTAATATAGATAATTAGAGTGAATACATATAAGGAGGAACGTCATGGACTACATGAAAATATATGAGGAATGGACAACCAATCCATTTTTCAGTGAGGAAACAAGAAAGGAGCTCCTTGCAATCAAGGATGATGAAAAGGAGATTAAGGAGCGTTTCTACGCAGACCTTGAGTTTGGTACAGCAGGCTTAAGAGGTATAATAGGTGCCGGCATAAACCGTATGAACAACTATGTTGTTGCAAAGGCTACACAGGGTCTTGCCAATTATATTATTCATAGAAAGAAACAGTCCAAAGGAGTTGCTATATGCTTTGACTCCAGAAGATGTTCACCTGAGTTTGCAGATGTTGCTGCACTTTGCCTTGCAGCAAATGGAATAAAGGCATATGTATTTGAGTCACTTAGACCTACGCCGGAGTTATCATTTGCAGTAAGAGAGCTTGGATGTGTAGCAGGTATAAATATAACTGCCAGCCACAACCCACCTGAGTATAATGGCTATAAGGTTTACTGGGAAGATGGTGCGCAGATTACTCCACCTCATGATGCAGGTATCATGAAGGAGGTAAAATCCATAACAGTTCAGGATGCCAAGACCATGCCAAAGCTTGAGGCTATCCACGAGGGACTTTATGAGATAATCGGAAGAGAAATAGATGATGCCTATATGGCAGAGTTAAAGAAAAAAGTAATACATCAGGAATGTATAGATAAGTATGGCAAGGAGTTAAAGATAGTTTATACTCCACTTCACGGAACCGGAAATATTCCTGCCAGAAGAATACTTCGTGAGCTTGGATTTGAAAATGTATATGTTGTTCCTGAACAGGAGATGCCGGATGGCGAATTCCCAACTGTAAGTTATCCTAATCCTGAGGCAGCAGAAGCGTTTGAACTTGCTCTTAAGCTTGCAAAGGAAAGGGATGCGGATGTTGTTCTTGCAACCGATCCGGATGCCGACAGACTCGGTGTATATGTAAAGGATAAGCAGGGCGAGTACCATTGCCTTACAGGAAATATGTCAGGAAGTCTTCTTGCAGATTATGAGATAAGCCAGATACAGGCTACAAAGGGACTTCCGGAGGATGGAGTACTTATAAAGACAATCGTTACCACAAACCTTGCTGATGCAATAGCAAAGCATTACGGTGTAAAGGTAATCGAAACACTTACCGGTTTCAAATATATCGGACAGCAGATACTTAATTTTGAAACCAAGGGTGAGGGTACATATCTGTTCGGATTTGAGGAAAGCTACGGCTGTCTTATCGGAACACATGCAAGAGATAAGGATGCAATCGTTGCTACCATGGCACTTTGTGAGGCAGCAGCTTACTATCGCTCAAAGGACATGACACTTTGGGATGCAATGATAGAAATGTATGACAAGTACGGATACTATAAGGATGGTATCCAGACACTTACCTTAAAGGGTATAGATGGAAAAGAGAAGATAAAGGAAATCATGGATCACCTTAAGAACAATACACCGGAGCAAATCGCCGGCTACAAGGTTCTTTGGGCTCGTAACTATGACAACGATACTTCAACCAACATGATAAACAAGGCTGTACTTCCTACCGGACTTCCAAAGTCAAATGTAGTTTACTACGACCTTGAAGGTGGTGCATGGCTTTGTGTAAGACCATCTGGAACAGAGCCTAAGATAAAGTTCTACTACGGCGTGGTTGGTACAAGCATCGCAGATGCAGATAGACTTTCCGATGAATTCGGTCAGGTAGTCATGAAGATGATAGAGCATCTTCTGTAATTAAATTTTAATTTCTTTAACGACTGTTTATAAAAATGTGCAAAGCATATCGTGAGCGCAAGCGAGATATGCGTGTGCATTTTTATAAACAGTCGTTAAGAAAAGCATGGAGACGTATCGAAGTGGTCATAACGGGGCTGACTCGAAATCAGTTAGCCGGGCAACCGGCACGCGGGTTCGAATCCCGCCGTCTCCGCTTATAAAACCCAGTAAAATCAAGGGTTTGCAGCTATGATATTCATAGAATTTGAATACACTTTTGAATACTTTTGAATACACTATAAAATTAAAGGGGAAAGCTGAACTGTGACATTATCCCTTTAATTTTTTTATAAAAATGAATAATAGCAAAACTGACAGGGATAGAAAAATATGAAAAAATTTAGAAGAATTAATTTGTTAAAATTACTGACATTACTTATTATCACGGCAATATTTTTTACCATGATTTTTAGTCAGGGTGTAGCTCATGCCGAAGAAACAGATAGCGATTTTAATGTATATGCTTATGCCAACAGATACGAGGATTTACAGAAGGCATACGGTGGAGATCTGGCGGCGTATGAGCGTCACTATCAGACAAACGGAATAAAGGAATATAGAAATGCCAAGCCTTATCCTGGCGATGACATACGTAATTCCAAGCTTACATTTGTATATGTAAACAGGGTTTACAACGGAGTGGATTAT
>JAFUGL010000011.1 GCA_017469405.1 Lachnospiraceae bacterium
CATTATGTACCGTTTACGTATCACTTATGTTGACAAATAGATTTTTAAACTATAAAATATTTTTGTACGTTTTAATTATTAAATAGCCTCTCGGAATCTTGAGGCTTAAAAACGCATTTATCGTATAAATGCAATGTTCTTTGAAAATTGAATACTATCAGGAATGAAAAAAGAGCTAAAAGAAATATTTTTTGAAAAAATGGGCGACTTTAATACACATATTCGTCAGAATAGGTTATAATGGTATTGCGTATTAAGTTATGCTGCTTTGTTAAGCAGCAGTTTTAATTCGGACTCATATAGTGAGTCCCAAGCATCAAGGTGCTGGCACATCATGATGCAATAAAGACGGCAATACCAGTTTCTTGTAGAACGGTGGTTGCCGTCTTCGTATTTGTAATCAATCTTTTCACGTTTGTTACATCTTTCTGAAGACGTCCTGTTGCTATATTCGTTCTTCCATTCATCACTATCTCTTGGCGGTATGTTAATCAGTCTTGGATTGTCCTTATTCTGTAAATGAACTGTTCTTCCGTATTTAGAATCAGAACAAGGATTAGGACAGGTACAACCATTCTTTCTGTCAGCTAAAGGACAGCGAAATTTACTTCTGTTCCGTTTGACTTCAACTCCATCATGTTTCATTTTTAAGCCTTGAAGACATACAGGGATGCCATCTTTTCCTATTTCAAAGTCATTTTTATACTTGAGATTTATTCCACGTTTTTCGTTTAGGTCAATAAATGGAATGATGCTATTTCGTTTAAAGTATTTATAGATAGGCATGGCATCGTGTGCGGAATCAAGCAAAATCTTTGAAATGTTATAGTCAGGGAGAAATGCCTTCATGGTAAACCAGTTACGAAGAAAACCATGTGAGTCGTGCATCGAGGCACAATTCAGCAATGGAAAGATAGGCAAGTCTGAATCAGAATCTGAAGCGGTAAGCATATATAAATCATAACCTGAATAAAAACAGTTCCTGGAAGAATCCCAGCCAATATCACAATCAGGTTGAGAGTAAAATCTGGGACAGTGGCAATCAGTAATGCCTTTTTCTCTACAACCGCAGGTACTTCTGCTTCGTTCCCTGTTAGCAGTAACAACAGGAGTTCCATCACCGGATAGAGCTATTGATTCAGGATTGATAAGTCCATTCTCAACTGATTTATCAAGGAAGTTGAGTTTAAATATTTCGAATAAGGATTTGTATGGTTGTTCAGTTGTAGGTGGATTAAGTTCAAGGGATTCCAACAATTCCTCGACTGTGACCTTTTCAATGGAATCAGCCTTAACACCTTTTTTAGAAGGCTTCTTGACTTTAGCTTTAGGTAAACGTTCATGGTCAGATAGGTTATCTGAATCAGAGTCCCAAAGACGGTTAATGAAATCATAGAATGTGCCAACCCCTGGGGTGTCTCCAGGCGTAAAACCACTTAATATAGCATAAAGAGGATTGATTTTTAATTGAGCAGCCCAGTCAGTATAAGAAATAACTTTGAATTCAAGAGATACAAGCATGGAACGAAGCATACAAGAAGGGAGTCTGGGTTTAGGACCGAAGATAGAGTATTTGCACTTCATCTGTTCATCAACTTGAGATAAGTCAAGGTGCCAGAAATGATCAATGATAGTCCATGTAGAAACAGGCAAAGAGTCAGGATTAGGATAGTATTCAAGGAATAAGTTTAGAACATGATTCTGGTAGGCAGAATGCCCGCCGGGATTAAATGGTAACATATGAAACACTCCTTTCAAAAGAACACTTCCGGCTGTGCCGGAGCGAAATTACCTCTTAATTAATAGGCGCGAAGCGCCGCAAATTTTTGGGTATTTGTCAAGTGTTTTTTTTAAAAAAGTGGGTGATTTAATAAAAAAAGAATCTCGCAAGCCTTATATTTCAAAGGCTCGGAGATTCCGAGAGTTTATATTAATAATATGGAGGTAAATAATGAGATTAAAAAGATTATTTGTACATTCTATGTGTGGAATTGTTGCTTTAACAGGTATAAGTTATAATTATATGAGTGTAATGGCACAGGAAATTGAATCCACTGAAGAATTATCAACAAATGAGATAACAGAAGAAGTTGATGAGGAAGAATATGAGAATGATGACATAAGTGGAGAATTATCAGATGATTCAGAATCTGTAATAGAAGAATATACTGATGATAATACCTATGAATATGATGAATATATACAGTTTGATAGCATTGATACATTGCTTGGAAATGTTACAAATAACATTAAAACACGTGAAAGAATAAGTTATAATACTAATGGCAGTATTGGTTTTCGTGAGATAGAAGAGTATGATACTAATGGTAATGTTACAAAATGGTCAAGATATAATGAACAAGGCGATTTAGTAATATATACCATATATACTTATGACAGTAACGGAAATAATATAAAAAATACATCATATAATGCAGATGGAACATTGGAATCATATGGTGTAGATGAATATGATAAAAATAATAATCCTATCAAGAATACATATTATGATAAAAACGGAAATATAACAGGATACACTACCAGTGAGTATGACAGCAATAATAATTTGAAAAAATCTGAAAGTGTAGATGCAGATGGAACAGTTGTATCTCGTTTTGTCAGAGAATATGACAGTAATGGTAAATTGACTAAGGAAACATATAGTGATGGTAGTTTTATTCAAAGTTATAATATTTTTGAATATAATGGTAATAAAATTAAAATTACTGAGTACACATATGATAATAAATTTTCATCATGTACAGTTTTCGAATATGATTCAAATGATAATGTAATAAATCAAACATACTTAAATGAAGATGGAAGTGTACAAAGATATTATCATTATGATTATGATAATAATGGAAATAACATTAAAATATCAGATTACTCAAATGAAGATGTTTTATATGACTATACATTATATAAATATGATACCTATGGTAATATGACAAGAAGAACAGTATATAACTCCAAAAATATAGCTGTTACTGATATGGAATATAAATATACATACTATGAAAGTGATAATTCAGTTTCAACTGTAAATATGTACCGCCTCTACAATCCAAATAGCGGGGAACATTTCTATACAGCTAATGAAAAAGAAAGAAATAATCTTGTCAGTGTAGGCTGGAGATATGAAGGTATAGGTTGGAAGGCACCTGCTAAGTCCAATACTCCTGTATACAGACTTTATAACAAAAATGCAGGCGATCATCACTATACAATGAGTGAAAAGGAAAAAGATAATCTCGTAAGTTTAGGTTGGAAATATGAAGGAATAGGCTGGTATTCAGATGATGCAAAATCAGTTCCTTTATACAGACAGTATAATCCAAATGCGAAAGCAGGAAGCCATAACTATACCACAAGCAAGGCTGAAAATGATAAGCTTGTAAGCCTTGGATGGAGAGGCGAAGGAACAGGCTGGTACGGTGTAAAGTAATATAATTAAAAATATGAGATAAAAAGATTGAGTATGCAAAGTTGCATACTCAATCTTTTTTTAGCCCTTTATGAATGTTTTGTATTACATGTATCTATATCAGAGTTTTATCCTTGAATCAGTGCCAATACACCTTGTGTACTTTGACTTGATTGACTTAACATAGCTTGAGCTGCCTGCTCAAGTATGCTTTCTTTGGAGAATTTTGTCATCATTGTTGCCATATCTGTATCGCGAATGGTTGACTCGGCGTTAGTTAAGTTTTCGCTATAGTTTTGCAGATTATTTATGGTATATTCAAGTCTGTTTTCAATAGCACCATAGTATGAACGAACTTCGGAAACCATTTTAACTGCGGCATCAACTCTTGCTATTGCATCTATTGATTTGGCGTGACTACTTACATCCATTTGATCCATAAATAGAGAAGTACTGGAGATAGCATATCGGTATAATTTCATGTCTTCACCGGCGTTTGCACCTACCTGAAGAAAAAGTGTATCATCCTTTGCATTTGCTGCACCGACTTTTTTAACAAATTCTTCATCCATCTTTGCTGCATGCCAGGTATATTCTGAAACATCAATGTTATAATTTGATCCTGTGGATGGGTCATAAACACTGGCAAGAGGGATATCAGTTCTTGAACTGTTAGAAAGTGTTCCTTCATGCTCGCGCCAATTTTGATGGCTGAATATATCTCTACCGTTAAACTTGGTCTTATCAACTATTGTGTCTATCTCAAGAACAATATTATCTATTTCTTCTTGTATAGCCTGTCTGTCATCACTGGCATTGGTATCATTGGCTGCCTTTACAGCAAGTTCACGTACACGTTGTAATATACTGTGAATGCTGCCCATAGCACCGTCGGCAGTTTTAATTAAAGAGATACCGTCCTCAGCGTTCTTTACTGACTGATTAAGACCTCTTATTTGATTTCTCATTTTTTCTGAAATGGAAAGTCCTGCAGCATCATCGGCTGCTCGATTTATCTGATATCCGGAGGATAGCTTCTCCATAGAAGTTCTTTTACTTTTAGTGTTTTTTGTTAACTGGTTTAATCCGTTCATAGCCGGAAGATTATGTGCAACAATCATTCAATTAACTCCTTATCATAAAGCATAATATAAATATTACATTAAATATATCGGAATATCTGGGATTTTGTTTATAAAAAATAATAAAAATGCGTTTTCTTGAATTATAATATTATTTGTGTTATAATACATATAGATAATATATTATATATTTTAATGATATTTTAAAGAAAGTGGATAATATATTATCTGTTTAATAAATTATTAATGGAGGTTGTTATGCCGAGGAAAATAGTTTGGGAAACACCTGAAGATATAAATAAAACAATAGCAAATAATTTAATAAATATCAGAAAAAGAAAAAAGATAAGTCAAAAAAGACTAAGTGATATGAGTGGAGTTAGCTATGGTTCAATTAAAAGATTTGAAACAACAGGTGAAATTTCACTTAGTTCTCTAACAAAACTTGCTGTTTCACTTGATATTTCAGATGATTTAAAAAAATTGTTTACCGGTACTTCTTATAATAATATTCAGGAGGTTATTGATGAAAACAGGTAAGTTGGATGTTTTTTATAATGAAAAACATGTAGGTACTTTGGCAGAAATGAAAGATAAAAGGATAGCATTCGAATATTCAGATACATGGCTCAACGATGGTTTTTCTATAAGTCCTTTTTCTCTTCCGCTTGAAAAAAAGGTATTTGTTCCAAAAGGCTATACATTTGGAGGACTTTTTGGAGTGTTCTCCGACAGCCTTCCTGATGCTTGGGGAAGACTTCTACTTGATCGTTTGCTTAAAAATAATGACATTAATCCAGATAATATAAGTGAATTAGACAGATTGGCCATCATAGGAGATAGTGGTATGGGCGCTTTGTGTTATAGGCCGAGTATTAAGTTAAAAAATGAATTTCATGAAGAATACGATTTGGATTTAGATACCATATCTGATTCTTGTAAAGACATCTTAAAATCGAAAACTTCAGATAATCTTGATTATCTATATAAATATGGTGGTTCAAGTGGTGGTGCCAGACCTAAAGTTTCAATAAATTATGAAGGAGATGAGTGGCTTATAAAATTCCCATCTCATATCGATGATGAAGATATAGGCTATATGGAATACGAATATAATGAATGTGCTGAAAAATGTGGTATAAGAGTTGCAAAGCATCGACTTTTTGATTCTTTAAAATGTAAAGGATATTTTGGAAGTAAAAGATTTGACAGATTAAGTACATCCAAAGGTGATAAAAGATATCACATGCTTACCGCTTCCGCCATTTTAGAAGCTGATTATAGAGCACCGTGCCTGGATTATAATGATTTGATAAAATTGACAAGAATCTTATCAATTGATAATAAAAAAGAAGTTGAGAATATTTTCAGACTAATGTGTTTTAACGTTTTTGCACATAACAGAGATGATCATGCTAAAAATTTCACTTATATTTATTACGAAGATAAAGATATATGGTTGATGAGTCCGGCATATGATTTGACTTACAGTTCAACATATTATGGCGAACATACTACTTCGGTAAATGGAAATGGTATAAATCCTTCGATAGAAGATATGATAAAAGTAGCAGAAAAAAATGGCTTGAATAAAAGAAAAGCAGATGTAATTATAGATGAAGTCAGTCATAAAGTTAAAGAAATGCTTGATAATTATACCAAAATATAAAACGAAATCATCCGGTTTTTTATAAAAAAATAAAAAATCGAAAATTTGTTCGAAAAAGTATTGACAACCGAACAAATGTGCGATATAGTATTCATATCAAAACGAACACATGTTCATAAAGGTTCAAGGAGGGACAAAGATATGAATATTAGAGATATTGCAGGTTTTATACACAGACATTATAAATTATCAGTTTTTATGATTGGAGCTGCACTTTTAATTATGGTATTTTTATTTGGTGCTGATAAGAAAGAAAAGCATGTTGATGCATCAACTTATAATGTTAAATATTTCAAATGTATCACTATTGAAGCTGATGATACATTGTGGAGTATTGCTGAGGAGAATATGTCAGAAGAATATTCTTCAATTAACGATTACATTGATGAAGTTAAGAGCATTAACGCTCTTGTAGGAGATAAGATTTACAGTGGTGCAACTTTGGTTGTTCCTTATTATGCAGCACCGGTGGAGCAGGCTCTGGCTAATTAGCTTTTTATACATTTCACATACTTTTTACCCTTGGGAGCGAACAATTATTCATTTGTTCGTTCCCTTCTTATTATTTTTTAAAGATTATAATTCGAATGATTTCACCTTGTTTTATTTTGCTTGATTTTATTAATTGATATTTATTGTGATTTTATACATTTTATTGTGGAAATTTCTTTGATAATAATATATAATTATCTAGTATATTAATGTATAAATACTATATTATATTAACTGATTTTTTTTAGATGAAATTATATCAATTTTATTAGTTATATTATTATTTGACATTTAGGAGGTCGATTATGAAAGTTCGTGGTATAAGTGTAACTATGAAATTAATTATCGGTATTATTGTATTTCTTATTGTTTCCGATACCTTGCTTGGAATAACAATTTATAACAGATCCAAGAATTTGTTTGTGAGTCAGATTAAGGAAAATGCAAAAAATACTTCTGCCTGTGTGGCTGCATCCATTGATGGAAGTGAGCTTTCTTTGGTTGGAAATGATGAGTCCTATGTCGGTACCGATGAGTACAATAGTGTTTTAAATAGCTTGGCTGTTTTCAGAGATAACAGTGACGTAGAGTATGTATATACAATCAGAAGAAATGAAAAGGGAGTAAATGTTTTTGTTGTTGATTCGGATCCTGAAGAACCTGGACTTCCGGGTGAAGATTTCGGAGATGATTCTGACGAGGTTGACAGAGCTTATAAAGGAGAATCTGTTGTCAATAAAGAGCCTTATACTGATGAGTGGGGTACTCATATAAGTGCGTATAGTCCTATATATGATGGTAATGAGGTTGTAGGCCTTGCAGTTATAGACATCAGTATGGAGTGGATTGAAAGCCAGAGTACAGGTATTGCAAAGCTTATCATAATTATTTGTGCGATTATGTTTGCAATTGGCATGTTTATAATGTTCATCATAGGCAAGATGTTCAAGAAACAGTTCTGCTTGCTTAATGACAAGGTTAAGGAGCTTGCGAACGGAGACGGTGATTTAACCAAGCAGATTGATGTAAGAACCGGCGATGAGTTTGAGGTTATTGCCAAAAATATCAATGAGCTTATTAATTATATTAGATACATAATGAGCAATATATCCGAAAGCTCGGTTAAGATTAAAGCTTCTTCTGACAATATCGCAAGACGTGTTGGTCAGGCAGGCGTAAATGCAGAGGATGTAAGTCTTACCATGGAGGATATGAGTGCTGCCATGGAAGAGACTACAGCATCAATCAATCAGATTGATGAGCTTATGACCGGTATAAATGATGCATTTGCAGGAATTGTAGAGCAGGTTGAAACAGGAAGAGCTTATTCTAAAGAAGTACGTGATGATGCTGAAAGCACCGGTGCTAAGGCTATATCTGATAAGGATAATGCTGCTGCAAGAGTTGATGAGATGGCTAAGTCTATATATGAGAAGATTGAAAAATCCAAGGCAGTTTCTCAGATAGATGTACTTACCAATAATATCCTTTCTATCACTGAACAGACAAATCTTCTTGCATTAAACGCAAGCATAGAAGCTGCGAGAGCCGGTGAGGCAGGTCGTGGATTTACTGTTGTAGCAGGCGAGATTGGAAAGCTTGCTATGGATTCAGCAGAGGCTGCATCTGAAATTCAGACCGTATCTGATGAGGTTGTTGCAGCTGTTAATGAGCTTGCACAGGAAGCGGAAGATATGATTGTATTTATCCATGAGGTAACCATGAATGGATATAATGAGCTTGTTACTACAAGCGGTGATTATGAGAAGACAGCTGAAAGATTCGACAACATGATGACTGAATTTGAAGAATTGAGTAACAGCGTACAGCATAATATCGAAAGTATTAAGGAAGCTACCGAATCAGTTGCCAAGGCGGTTGAGGATACTGCAAGCAGTGTCGTTTCCGCAACTGAAAAATCCGTTGATATGTCTAATTCCATCAAGGAAATCGGCGGTGAGGCTGATTCAAGCAATGATATTTCAAATGCACTTTATGATGAGGTTAATAAGTTTAAAATTGATTAAAGGGGGCATGAGCCTTATATAAATATCGACTAAAAAAATGTGCACGCATGGCACGTGATACTTAACGCCATGCTTTGCACATTTTTTCAGTCTGATATACTTATATGATGTGTCAAGGCTCATGCCCCTGACACACTTGACATTTTTTTCATAATTTAGGCAATTTTATGTAGAAATTTTTCTTATAATAATATATAATTGCTATGTTTGTATTTTATTCTAAAAGAAATGGAGAGATTAAAGATTATGAAAATCAGAAAAAGTAAGTATTTATTATTGACAGTTTGTGTTTTAGCAATTCTTTCACTTACAGCTTGTGGTTCAAAGAGAAAGAAGATTGAAACTATTGATGACCTTGAAGGATCACGTATCGGTGTTCAGCTTGGAACAACGGGCGATATCTATGCATCAGACTATGAGGGTGATGAGAAAGGTACCGAGGTTATAAGATATAATGCCGGTGTTGATGCTGTTGAAGCTTTAAAGCAGGGTAAGATTGATGCTGTTATTATTGATGAGCAGCCTGCTAAGGTTTTTGTTGAGAAGAATTCTGATTTAAAGATTTTAAATGAAGAATTTACCGATGAAGACTATGCAGCAGTTATAGCTAAGGATAATGATGATTTATTAAATGATGTAAATAAGGCTATAGAAGAATTAAAGGAAGATGGAACACTTCAAAAACTTGAGGATACATATATCAATAAGACAGGTGATTTCCATTATACTCAGACAGTTGCTGACGGAGAGAAGCTTGTTATGGCAACAAATGCATATTTCCCACCTTATGAGTATTATGATGGCGGTACAATTATGGGATATGATGTTGAGCTTGGATATGCTATAGCAGATAAGCTTGGTATGGTTCTTGAGATTGAGGATATGGAGTTTGATGCTATTATTAACGCTGTAAGCTCAGGCAAGGCTGATATAGGTTTGGCAGGATTTACAGTTACTGAGGAAAGATTAAAGAGCATCAATTTCTCAGATACTTATATTACTTCAAGACAGGTTATAATTGTATATGATAAGTAAAATATAAGTATTATAAAAACTTATGTTTTATGACGGGAGATAAGTTGATGAAGCAGTTTACGGATAAAACTAAAAAACATATCATATTAATGATTTTATTTGCTGTTTCCGCATTTTCACTGACCGGATGCAGTTTTAGTGAATTTTCGGAAAAGTTTAATGACAATTTTATAAAAGAGCAAAGATATCAATATATATTGGACGGATTAAAAAACACATTTATTATAACCATTCTTGCCGGACTTATAGGTATATTTTTAGGTTTTATCCTTGCTGTTATAAGAGTTACACATGATAAAAAAGGAAGCTTAAAAATTCTTGATTTGGTTGCAAAGCTATATCTTACGGTTATAAGAGGAACACCTGTTATGGTTCAGCTTATTATAATCTATTATGTTATATTTGCATCCGTAAATATCAACAAGATTCTTGTAGCTGTAATTGCCTTTGGTCTTAATTCAGCTGCTTATGTGGCGGAGATAATAAGATCGGGTATTATGTCGATAGATGTCGGACAGTTTGAAGCAGGTCACAGTCTTGGACTTAAGTATTCTACCGTTATGGTCAGTATTATTTTGCCACAGGCTTTAAAAAATGTTTTACCTGCACTTGCCAATGAGTTTATAACCTTACTTAAAGAAACTTCAATAAGCGGTTATATAGGCTTAAGTGACCTTACACGAGGCGGTATGATCATAAGAAGTATAACCTATGAGGCGATGTTCCCGCTTTTGTTGGTTGCATTTATCTATCTTGTGTTGGTAGTTGGCCTTTCATCGTTGGTGTCAAAGCTCGAGAGGAGTCTTAAGAAAAATGAAAGATGATAATATTATTATACATACAGAACATCTTAATAAAACCTATGGTGATGAAGTTGTACTTGAGGATATAAATATCGATATCAAAAAAGGTGAGGTTATAGCGGTTATAGGACCTTCAGGCTGTGGTAAAAGTATATTTATCAGAACTCTTAATCTGCTTGAAAAGCCGACAAGCGGTGATATATATTTTGATGATATATGCATTACCGATAAAAAAACAGATGTTTATGAAGTTTTGCCAAAGATGGGTATGGTATTTCAGCAGTTTAATCTTTTCAATAATATGACTATTGAAAAAAATATAACTTTTGCACCTATCAAGCATAATCTTATGTCAGAGGAAGAAGCAAAGGAAAAGGCAAAGGAGCTTTTGGAAAGAGTAGGTCTTTCGGATAAGGGTGATGCTTATCCTTCCCAGCTTTCCGGTGGTCAAAAGCAGCGTGTGGCTATTGCCAGGGCGCTTGCCATGAATCCTGACATTATTCTTTTTGACGAACCTACATCTGCGCTTGATCCTGAGATGGTAAACGAGGTTCTTAATATCATGAAGGAACTGGCTAAAGGCGGCATGACCATGGTTATCGTTACACATGAGATGGGATTTGCAAGAGAGGTTGCAAGTCGTGTTCTTTTTATAGACGATAAGGGCATAAAGGAAGATGGAACACCGATAGACGTCCTTGATAATCCAAAGAGCGAGAGACTTAAAAGCTTTCTTGAAAGCGTGCTTTAATAAATAAATTCCTGATTTTTTTGTTGTAAAATAAAATAAGATAGTATATAATATTAGTGGAAGCAAAAAGAAATGCTTTATATTAGAAAATCAGGTGTATCTCAGCCATATAAGTGAGAATGTAAAATCAGGTGTATCTCAGCCATATAAGTGAGAATGTAAAATCGGGTGTATCTCAGCCATATAAGTGAGAATGTAAAATCTAAGACCATCCATTTATGGGTGGTCTTATCTATATAGGAGAAAATATGCAGTTATTTGAAGTTGCTGACCGATATATATCTTTTTTACAGAAATATGATAAGAAAGTCCTATCAAATCATTTTGTGAAACAAAACAGAAAATATTTAGGTATAGGAATATCTTTTAATGGTATGACTTACTTTATACCATTAAGTTCGCCTGACAAAATGGATTATGACGAAAATAACAATTATAGAAAGACTATAATTCCTATTTTTAGAATTTTTAATTCAAGTGGAAGACTACTAGGTAAATTATTGCTAAATAATATGATACCCGTACCGGAGTCTGAATTAATAAAATATAATGTAAATAAGGAAAAGGATTTAAAATACAGAAATTTAGTACTTAGTGAGTTAAGAGCTTTAGAAAAAAAAGGTGTTGTCGATAAAATAATTCGCAATGCCAACATATTATACAAACAAAAAAACTTATCTCTTAATATAGGATATTTAGCAGCGACAGTTGATTTTAAAACAATTGAAAAAGCCAAAATTGAATTTGAAAATAAATCATTAAACAATATTGATATAAATTTAATGGAACCTGACAGACAGCTTTATTTCATAAATCTTTGTAAGGAGCTGGTACTTGAAAGAAAAAAAGAGCTTGGTCGTAACCTTACATATTGTGTCGTAACCTTTGGCTGCCAGATGAATGCACATGATTCGGAGAAACTAAAAGGTATACTTGATGAGATAGGCTATGAAGAGGTTGAGGATGAAAAGGCGGATTTTATAATATATAATACCTGTACAGTTAGGGAAAATGCCAATCTTAAGTTGTATGGACATCTCGGACATCTTAAGAATCTTAAGGCAAAAAATTCTGAAATGATAGTCTGCCTTTGCGGTTGCATGATGCAGGAGCCTCACGTTATTGAAAATATCAGACAAAAATATAAGTTTGTTGATATTGTATTTGGAACCCATAATATATATAAGCTTGCGGAGCTTATATATACATATAAAACCTTGGGTAAATCAGTTATAGAGGTTCTTGAAAAGAGTGATGAGATAGTCGAGGCTCTTCCTCAAAAGAGAAAGTTTAACTTTAAATCCGGCGTTAATATTATGTTTGGATGTAATAATTTCTGTACATACTGCATCGTTCCTTATGTAAGAGGCAGGGAAAAGAGCAGAAAGCCTGAAGAGATACTTGCTGAGGTTGAGGCATTGGCGAGAGTTGGTGTAAAAGAAATAATGCTTTTGGGACAAAATGTTAATTCCTATGATGGAGGCATAAGCTTTCCCGAATTACTTGAAAGGGTATGTAAGATTGACGGAATCAAAAGAGTTCGTTTTATGACCAGTCATCCCAAGGACCTTTCTGACGCGCTTATTAGCGTTATGGCACGGGAAGATAAGATATGCAAGCATTTACATCTGCCTGTTCAATCCGGTTCGACAGAGATTTTGAAAAGGATGAACAGAAGGTATACTAAGGAAAGCTATCTTAATCTTGTTGATAAGATAAAGAAAGCTATGCCGGATATATCCCTTACAACGGATATAATTGTCGGTTTTCCGGGTGAAACAGAAGAGGATTTTTTGGACACGCTGGATGTCGTAAATAAGGTCGGTTATGATCAGGCCTATACCTTTATATATTCAAAGCGAACAGGAACTCCGGCCGCTGATTATGATAATCAGGTGCCTGAGGATGTGATTAAAGAGAGATTTCCGAGACTTCTTAAGGCAGTAAGTGAAAATAATAATATTAAAAGGTATGAAGGACAGATAAAAGAGGTACTCGTTGAAGAGATAAATGGGCAGGATAAAAGCCTTGTTTCCGGAAAGACGGAGGAAAGCCTTACGGTACATTTTAAAGGAAATGCGGATTTAATAGGTGAATTTGTAAATGTAAGACTTGATGAATGCAAGGGCTTTTACTTTATGGGAACAAAGGAGGACTAGATTGTGGCAAAGCTTTCACCTATGATGGAGCAATATTTAGCAACTAAAGAGCAATACAAGGATTGTATATTGTTTTACAGATTGGGCGATTTTTATGAGATGTTTTTTGATGATGCACTTCTTGCATCTAAAGAGCTTGAGCTTACTCTGACCGGTAAGGACTGCGGCTTGGAGGAGCGTGCGCCTATGTGTGGTGTGCCTCATCATGCAGCTGATATATATATAAACCGTCTTATTGAAAAGGGATATAAGGTGGCAATCGGTGAGCAGGTTGAGGATCCGAAGCTTGCCAAAGGGCTTGTCAAAAGAGAGGTTATCCGTATAGTTACTCCGGGTACCAATATGTCACAGGAAACCCTTGATGAGACAAAGAATAATTATCTTATGTGTATATCATATCATAATTTTAAGTATGGTATATCTGTCGCTGATTTATCTACAGGTGTATTTAAGACGTGCACTATATCAAGTGCTGAAAAAGTAATTGATGAAATCAATAAATATCAGCCTTCGGAAATAATTTACCAGGATACATTTTTAAGCTCGGGAATTGATATAAGCTTAACTGTTGACAAGCTGAACATAGCTGTATCAGAGGCTCCGGAGCATTATTTTAATTATGATTCATGTGAAGATAATTTAAAGAGACATTTCAATATATCATCTATATCAGGACTTGGATTAAATGATTTTCCTGAACTTGTGGTTTCCTCCGGTGCCATGCTTTTTTATCTATATGATACTCAGATGAGTTCACTTAAGCACATTAATCATATCGAGATTTATTCAGTTGATTCATACATGATTATTGATTCTTCAACAAGAAGAAATCTTGAGCTCACAGAGACACTTCGCGATAAACAAAAGAAGGGTTCTTTGCTTTGGGTTTTGGATAAGACAAAGACCGCCATGGGTGCCCGTAAGCTTAGGGAGTTTATAGAACAGCCTTTGGTAGATATAGATATGATAGAAAGACGTTTTGATGCTATAGAAGCACTCAATAATTCTCTTATTACAAGAGAAGAATTGAGAGAATATCTTAATTCTATCTATGATCTGGAAAGACTTATGACAAGGATTTCTCTTAAGACTGCCAATCCGAGAGATATGCTTGCCTTCAAGAATTCAATTATTTATCTGCCGGATATAAAGCATCTATTAAAGGAACTTGACTGCGATGTATTTAATGAAATCTATGGTGATATGGACGAGCTTACTGATCTTTATGAGCTTCTTGATGCAGCCATAGTTGAAGAGCCTCCTATAGCCATAAAAGAGGGCGGAATCTTTAAATCAGGCTATATGGAAGAAATTGACAGACTCAAGGTTGCTAAAAGTGAATGTAAAAACTGGCTTGCAGAACTTGAGGATGCAGAGCGTGAGGCTACGGGAATTAAGAATCTTAGAATTAAATATAATAAGGTGTTCGGCTATTATTTTGAAGTTACCAATTCCTTTAAAAATATGGTACCTGAATACTTTATCAGAAAACAGACCTTAACAAATGCTGAAAGATATACAACGGATAAACTTGATGATTTATCAAATACAATACTTGGTGCAGAGGATAAGCTTTTTGCTTTAGAGTATGAAACATATGTGGCACTTCGTGATAAAATAGGTGAGGCTATAACAAGAGTTCAGAAAACCGCACATTATATAGCCGAAATAGATGCATTTGCATCTCTTTCCTATGTAGCGGAGAAGAATAATTATGTCAGACCGTCGCTAAATGACAAAGGTATAATAGATATTAAAAACGGCAGACATCCTGTAGTTGAGAAGGTTTTAGGCAATGATATGTTTGTTTCAAATGATACATATCTTGATAATGATGATAACCGTATATCAATTATTACAGGACCAAATATGGCAGGTAAATCGACATATATGAGACAGACTGCGCTTATAGTGCTTATGGCACAGCTTGGTTCATTTGTTCCTGCGGATTCAGCAGATATTGGTATTGTTGACAGGATATTTACCAGAGTCGGTGCGTCGGATGACCTTGCTTCCGGTCAGTCTACATTTATGATAGAAATGAATGAGGTTGCAAATATCCTTAGAAATGCCACTAAGGACAGCTTACTTATTCTTGACGAGATAGGTCGTGGAACATCAACCTTTGATGGTTTAAGCATAGCCTGGGCTGTAGTTGAATATATAGCCAACACGGAGCTTCTCGGTGCAAAAACCTTATTTGCGACACATTATCATGAACTTACAGAGCTTGAGGGTAAGCTTTCATCTGTAAATAATTATTGTATAGCTATTAAAGAAAAGGGTGATGATATAGTATTCTTGCGTAAAATCATAAAGGGCGGTGCTGACAGAAGTTACGGAATACAGGTTGCAAGACTTGCCGGTGTGCCGGATATGGTTCTTAAGCGTGCAGGAGAGATATGTAATCAGCTCATAGCTTCGGATATAGCTAATCAGGTTAAAAATATAGATGTAGAAGGAAGTTATGATAATCTTAAAAATAAGTCAAAAAATGAAGCTTACGAGCAGATGTCGCTTTTTAGTGTTAATGCCGAAGCAGAGGTTATAGATGAGATTAAAGCTATGGATTTAAATAATTTAACACCTATAAATGCCATGCTTTATTTACAGGATTTACAGAAAAAATTGCGGGGATAAAATAAATACCTGAACCGAAAAGCAAAGCAGAAATAATAAAGTGAATGTTTGCCGGTTCAATGAAAGGAAAATTTTATCATGATAAGACTTCTTGAAAAAAATGTAGTTGATAAGATTGCGGCAGGTGAGGTTATTGAACGACCTTCATCTGTGGTAAAGGAGCTTTTGGAAAATTCAATAGATGCCGGTGCAAAAGATATTACGGTTGAGATAAAGGATGGTGGTACTTCCTTTATAAGAGTAACCGACAATGGCTGCGGTATACCTAAAGAAGAGGTAAGAACCGCATATATGAGACATGCAACCAGCAAAATTGAAAATGAGGATGATTTATCGCGTATTTCATCTCTTGGTTTCAGAGGTGAGGCTTTATCGACCATAGCTGCAGTTGCACAGACAGAGATGATTACCAAGACATCCGATTCCCTAACAGGAATTAAATATGTTATCCACGGTGGAGTAGAGGTTGAATATAAGGAGGTAGGTGTTCCGGATGGTACAACGATAGTTGTCAGAAATCTGTTTTTTAATACACCTGCCAGAAAAAAATTCTTGAAAACAGCTATGACAGAGGGCTCATATATTAATGATCTGGTATTAAAGCTTGCTCTCAGTCATCCTGAAATATCATTTAAGTTTATAACTAACGGTAAAACTAACATATCCACATCGGGAAATGGCAATATAAAGGATAATATATACCAACTTTTCGGACGTGATATAAGTAATAATCTTATGCCGATAGAGTATGACGGTGATAATATTAAAATAAGCGGTTATGTTGGAAAACCATTTATTTCACGCGGTAACAGAGGCTTTGAAAACTATTTTATTAATAACAGATATATTAAGAGTAATATTATAAATCGTGCCATAGAAGAAGGCTATAAAACCTTTGTTATGCAGCACAGATTTCCTTTTACGGTTATTTACATCGAGCTTCCAAAGGATAAGATAGATGTAAATGTTCATCCGACCAAGATGGAATTCAAATACGATAATGAAAGAGAGCTTTTTGAGGTTATTACCAAATCAGTCCGCGAGGCTCTTTTACAGACGGATCTGATTCCGAAGGCTGATTATAATGAGAACGAAAAAAAGCGTGACAAGGTTCTTGGCGCAGGAGCTGATATTGTTAAAAACGCTCCAAAGCCTGCTGAACCTTTTGAAGAAAAACGTACATATATAGAAAGTCAGAACAAAGTTACCAATGCTTCCAATGCATATAAAAGCTTCTCTAATACTGATATAAAGACTGATGATGAAAAAAGCAAAGTTATTTATGAAAGTGATAAGAAGGAAGATAATAAATCCGTCAATGAAGAATCAGGTACTGTTTCTGATACCATAAAACCATCACCGGTTGAGAAGGTTAAAAATTACGGTTCTTCCTATAACATACTTAATTCCTTAAAGGAAGCTGAGCCGGATGAACCAATATATAATATGTTAAATGATAAGGGTGTGGCTTATCAGACAACCGGGCAAGGTAAATCTGAGCAGAATAATATATATTCAAAAGCCATGGAAGATATTCAAGCTGATGAAAAGCGTGCAAAGGCCTTTGAAACCTATGACAGCAATAAAATGCCTAAAAGACCGGAGCAGATGGCATTTGAAAATGATGATTTTATAAGCAAACAGGCCAGAGCAAAGCATAGACTTATCGGTCAGGTGTTTGGTACTTACTGGCTTATGGAATATGAAGATAAGCTTTATATAATGGATCAACATGCTGCACATGAGAAGGTAAATTATGAAAGACTTATACATAATCTAAATACCAAGCAGATTTTATCACAGCAGCTTATGCCGCCGATGGTAATTACAGTTACATATGCAGAAAGACAGGCTATACTTGATAACTATGATTTGTTTATGAAGATAGGTTATGATATCGTTGAGTTTGGTGGAAATGAGTTTAAGATAAATGCTGTTCCGTCGAATCTTTTCGGACTTCACGGAAGAGAGATGTTTATGGAGTTTGTAGGCTCACTCATTAATAATGCAGGATATATGTCCAATGATGTTTTTGTAAGCAAGCTTGCTACCATGGCTTGCAAGGCGGCAATCAAGGGCAATACACCTATTACTTTTCAGGAGGCTGATGCGTTAATTGATGAGCTGCTCGAGCTTGAAAATCCATATACCTGTCCTCATGGAAGACCTACAATTATTTCAATGAGCCAGACTGAACTTGATAAGAAGTTCAAGAGAATTGTATAAAAGTCATAAAATTGATATAATCTGCTAATTAATTATTATATTATAAGTAAAATAATTTAAACTTAGGAGGTTACTATGAAAGAATTTGCAGGCTATGAAAAGGGAGTGAATTTTGGCGGTTGGTTTTCACAGTGTGATTATTCAAAGGATAGATTTGATAATTTTATAACCGAGAAGGACTTTAAAAAGGTTTCGGATTGGGGACTTGATCATGTAAGAATTCCAATTGATTATAACTTGGTTGAGGATGAGGAAGGAAACTATCTTGAATCAGGTATCGCTTATATACAAAACGCCATAGATTTGTGTGAAAAATATGGATTAAATATGATTTTGGATGTACATAAGACATTAGGATTTTCCTTTGATAACGGAGAAAATGAAGAAGGCTTTTTTGAAAGTGATGAGCTTCAGGAGCATTTTTATAAGTTGTGGGAGATGCTTGCAGGTAATTTTGGTAAATATCATAAAAGAGTTGCATTTGAACTCTTAAATGAAGTAACTGATAAGGCGTTTTCGGATAAGTGGAATGATATCGCTTTAAACTGCATTAAGAGAATAAGAGCTATCTGCCCTGATGTTTATATTCTGGTAGGAGGCTATTGGAATAACAGCATCGAAGCAATTAAAGATATTGCCATGCCTTATGATGATAAAATAGTATATAATTTTCACTGCTATGAGCCTCTTATATTCACACATCAGGGGGCTTACTGGATACCGGATATGCCGTCGGATTTAAGACTTAATTATCCTGATACGGTTGAAAACTATAAGAAAGAACATGCCAAGATAGCATCAAGCAGTCTGTCAATATATGACTTCCTTAAAACTGAAAATGCAGATGTTTCATTGTTTGAAGAGCTTTTTGCTGAAGCTATAAAGATTGCTGAAGAAAGAAATGTGGCTCTTTATTGTGGTGAATACGGAGTTATTAATCTTGCAGACACAGATAGTACATTGAAATGGTTTAAGGATATAAACTCAGTTTTCGAAAAGTACGGAATCGGTCGTGCTGCTTGGAGCTTTAAAGAGATGGATTTTGGACTTGATGATGAGCATATGAAGCCTATTATTGACGAGGTTGTAAAATATTTGTAAATGTTGTACAATGTGGTGTGTCAACGGAAATGTCCGTTGACACATTTTATATTTTATGGAGTAATTATGAAAGATAGTTTGATAATTTTAACCGGTCCTACCGCAGTAGGAAAGACGGATTTATCAATTAAATTAGCAAAGGCTGTGCAGGGTGAGATTATCTCGGCTGATTCTATTCAGGTATATAAATATATGGATATAGGGTCGGCAAAAATTACACAAAAAGAGATGCAGGGAGTACCGCATCATCTGATTGATGTGTTAAACCCTAACGAGGATTTTAACGTTGTATTGTTTAAGAATATGGCAAATAAAGCAATAAATGAAATATTGGACCGGGGACATATCCCGATAATAACAGGTGGAACCGGTTTTTATATTCAGGCAGTTTTATATGATATTGACTTTAAGGAAAATGAAGATGATGGTTACAGAAGTTCTTTAGAAAAGCTTTTGGAGGAAAAGGGAGCCGTATATCTTCATGATATGCTTAAGGAAATTGATGAAAAATCAGCCAAGGATATACATTTTAATAATGCTAAAAAGGTTATAAGAGCTCTTGAATATTATCACCAGACAGGTGAAAAAATATCAGAACATAATGAGATGGAGCGTGCAAAAAGCTCACCGTATAATTTTGCTTATTTTGTCCTTAATTGTGAAAGGGCAAAGCTTTATCAAAGAATTGAAAAAAGGGTCGATATAATGCTTGAACAAGGGCTTGTCGATGAGGTGAAAAATCTTATAGATAAGTATAAGCTTACCGCTGATATGGTATCCATGCAGGGACTTGGATATAAAGAGATTTATTCTTATCTGATGGGAGAGATAAGCCTTGATGAGGCGGTTTATATATTAAAGAGAGATACAAGACATTTTGCCAAAAGGCAGCTTACATGGTTCAGACGTGAAAAAGAGGTTACATGGGTTGATAAGGATTTTTATGACACGGATGAAAAGTGTCTTGAGTATATGTTAAGAGTTTTAAAAGATAAAAATATAATTTTATAAAATAAATTTAAAAGATATTTATTTTATTTAAAATCACATTTGAATTAACTATAAAAATATTATGTAAACAGAATGTAAAATTATTAATTTGGAGTGGAAAAATGAACAATAATCAAAGTGATAAAAATTTAAGTGATTTAAAAAAATACTACCTTGAGCTTGGAATTGATGAAAGGGTTTATGACTTTTGCAGTGACATAGAATTATCACTTAAGGAAAGATTTGAAAGAATAGATAAAACTGCCGAGCAAAACCAGATTAAGGTTATTAAAGCCATGCAGGAGGCTAAATTTGCAGAAGCTCATTTAAATGGAACAACAGGATATGGGTATAATGATATCGGAAGGGATGCAATTGAGGAGGTTTATGCTCATATTTTTAAAACAGAGGATGCCCTTGTAAGACAGCAGATTACCTGCGGAACACATGCATTAACCATTGCTTTGTCCGGTAATTTAAGACCCGGAGATGAAATCCTTTCACCCTGTGGCAAGGTTTACGATACGCTTGAGGGTGTGATTGGTGTAAGAGAGTCTAAAGGCTCATTGGCAGAGTTTGGAATAACCTATAAGCAGGTTGATTTACTTCCTGATGGAAGTTTTGATTATGATAATATTAAAAAGAGTATAAATGAACATACCAGGCTGATAGAAATTCAGCGTTCAAAGGGCTATGATACAAGACATACACTTTCTGTTGCTGAAATAGGCGATATTATAAGCTTTATCAAGAATATTAAACCGGATGTTATATGTATGGTTGATAATTGCTACGGAGAATTTGTTGAAACAATTGAGCCTTCAGAAGTTGGAGCGGATATGGTTGTCGGTTCACTGATTAAGAATCCGGGTGGCGGACTTGCTCCTATTGGCGGATATATCTGTGGAACAAAGGAATGTATCGAAAACTGTGCATACAGATTAACAAGTCCCGGACTTGGAAAGGAAGTCGGAGCTTCACTGGGAGTTACAAGAAGTATCGCACAGGGTATATTTATGGCGCCTACAGTTACCGCATCTGCATTAAAGGGCGCGGTATTTGCTGCAAATGTATATGAAAAGCTTGGTTTTAAGGCTGTTCCTGATGCAACAGAGGAAAGATATGATATAATTCAGGCTATAGAATTCGGTAAGCCTGAACTTATACAGGCATTTTGTGAAGGTATACAGGCTGCTGCACCTGTTGACAGCTTTGTGACACCGGTTCCATGGGATATGCCGGGGTATGACAGTCAGGTAATTATGGCTGCCGGAGCATTTGTTTCAGGTGCATCCATTGAACTTAGTGCTGATGCTCCTATGAAGGAGCCTTATGCCGTATATTTTCAGGGAGGTCTTACCTATCCTCATGCTAAGTTTGGAATTATGATGTCTCTTCAAAAAATGATGGAAAAAGGGCTTGTTTTGTGTTAAAATAATAGATTGAGAATTGTTATCTCTATGCACTCCGGAGAGGTGAAAGGGAGATGACATAATGAGTAATTTAATAAAAGATATCGCAAGCTGCGAAAGACCTTACGAAAAAGCAATTCTTTATGGGATTGATTCGCTTACTGATGCTGAGCTTTTGGCTGTTATACTTAGAACCGGGACAAATAAAGAAAGCTCTATTGACCTTGCAAATAAGATATTAAATGGACATAATGTTCATAAAGGACTCAATGGATTATTTTTTATGAACAGAAATGATTTACTTGATATAAAGGGAATCGGAGATACAAAAGCAACGCAGCTGTTGGCAGTAACAGAGCTTAGCAAAAGAATAAATGAGTCTAAGCTTAGAAAGGATCTATGTTTTAACAACCCGGATGCAATTGCAGCATATTATATGGAAAAATGCAAGTATCTTACAAAAGAAAGAGTTTATCTAATGCTTTTTTCCAATTCTCATATGTTAATAAAAGAAATGATCCTTTCAGAAGGTACAGTCAGTTCTTCTTCGATATCACCCAGAGAAATTTTAATTGAAGCTTTAAGATATGAAGCTGTTAATTTCATTCTTGTACATAACCATCCTTCAGGCTTGCCTGAACCAAGTAATTCAGATATAGCAGCTACAATAAAAATAAAAGAAGCTGCTAAAATTATGGATTTAAATTTATCAGACCATATAATTGTCGGAAATGACTGTTATATCAGTCTGGCTGAAAGAGGAATTATCTGATGAGATATGATAGAAAAAAAGATATAAGTCCAAAATACCTGCTCCTTGCACTTACAATAATTTGTGTTGCATTTATGATTATTTCTTTTTTTGCAGGGGATAAGATTGTATTTATAAAAAAATATACCAATAAGGTTATTTCACCTATTCAACAGGGAATTAATAAAATTGGAGTGTGGACTGATTCAAAGCTTGAGAATTTGAAAGAAATTGAAGCTTTAAACAAAGAAAACGAAGAGCTTCAGGCACAAATAGATGAATATAAGGAACAAATTACAATTTATCAAAATAAGATGGCTGAGCTTGATGAACTTCGGGCGCTTTATGAACTGGATGAGTCATATCCTGACTACAATAAAACCGCAGCACATGTATTTGCCAAGGATTCAACATCATGGTTTTCAATCTTTTATATAGATAAGGGTACCAATGACGGAATGTTTGTCGGAGCAAATGTTATGTGTCATGACGGACTGGCAGGAATAATAACAGAATGTTATGATGATTATTCAAAGGTCAGAGCGGTAATAGATGATAATTCCAATATAAGTGCCAAGATAATGCCTTCAAACGCATTATGCACGGTAGAAGGTAATCTTAACACATATCAGGAAGGCGTACTTGTTGTAAAAAATATAGATAAAGATGCTAAGATTACAGTAGGCGATAAGGTTGTTACATCACATATTTCAGAAAGATTTCATCAGGGTATTACTGTTGGATACATTTCTGAAATCACATATGATACAAATAATCTTACCATCACTGCAACCATAACTCCGGCAGTTGATTTTAATAATATTTCCGATGTTCTGGTAATTACAGATAAGAAGCAAAATATTGACTGATTACTTCATATTTGAATTTATTATATGATTTGATTTTTTATAGATTGCATTTTGTTATATTAATGGAGGCAATAATGAGAAGAGTCTTAACACTTTCAGTTCTCATAATTATAAATTTTACATTGCAGTCAACAATCTTTGGATTTCATAATATTAATTGTATAACACCAAATCTGTTGCTTATACTCACTATGTCCTTTGGACTTATGCGTGGAAGAAAAGAAGGGCTTTTGGTTGGCTTTTTTTCCGGCTTTCTGATTGACTGTTTCATGTCAAACATAATGGGACCTTTCATGCTTATATATATGCTTATCGGATATGTAAATGGCTTCTTTCACAAAAATTATATGATTGAAGATGTTTTATTGCCTTTAATTGTTGTTATTGTTGATGATATTGTTTTTAATTTTATGCTTTATATAATTTATTTTCTTCTTCACAGAAGGCTTGAACTTTCGGATTACTTTTTAAACATTATGCTTCCGGAGGCTCTTATTACTGCACTTTTGACAGTTATTATTTATAAGTTTTATGTTATTGTTAACAGACATTTGAAAGAAAAAAGCAGAGGTAAAGAAGCTAAATGATTCGTGAAATTTTATCTTCCATAAAGGAAATTATATTAGACTATGTAAAACACAGGCTTTTTCCTGTCACAGTTGTAGTTATTGTTATTTTTTCGATTTTGATAAGGCGCCTCTTTGTGCTTCAGATTATAGAAGGTCAGGAGCATATGGATAACTTTATTTATAAATCTGAAAAGACATTAAATATTGATTCGGTTCGTGGAAATATTTATGACAGAAATGGAAAGCTGTTAGCGTATAATGAACTGTCATATTCTGTGATTTATGGAAATGATCCCAATATTGCCAATAAGGCAAAAGAACTTGATATGTCTGAAAATGATTTAAAGAATCAGATTTTATATAAGACTATCAATATACTTGAATCTAATGGTGATGAAATATATGTTGATTTTCCTATTGAATTGACTGACAGTGGTGAATATAAATTTACTGTAAAAGATACTCAACTCAAAAATTTCAAGAAAAATGTATATTCCGTAACCAATTTTGATGATCTGACCGATAAACAAAAGAATGCATCGGCAAAAGATATAATTGATTTTTTAAAAGATGAAAGATTTGAAGTTTCAGATGAATATACAGATGAAGAAACTATGAAAATTCTTTCATGCAGATATAAACTCTGGTTAAACAGATACCAGCAGTATGTTCCTGTTACCATTGCTTATGACGTAAGTGAGCAAAGTAATGCTGCAATAACAGAATATGGCGATGAGTTGTCCGGTATGGAAGTAAGTGTTAAATCACTTAGAAAGTATAATGATGCAGTTTATTTTGCACATATTATCGGATATGTCGGAAGAATTTCCAATGAAGAACTTACAGAATTTAATAAAAATTTACCTGATGATGAAAAATATAACGGTGAAGAGGTTGTTGGAAAAACCGGTATAGAGCAGTACTGTGAGTCAGAATTAAGAGGGGCGGCAGGCTATGAAACTATGTATGTGGATAATCTCGGTAAGGTTATAGAAACTATAGATTCAAAGTCGGCAGAAGCAGGAAATGATGTATATCTTACTATAGATGCTGATTTACAAAAGTATTGCTATGACACTCTTGAAAAGGAAATAGCATCGATTATTCTTGCAAATCTTGCACCTGTTTCATCTGTAGAAGAGGGTGAAAATGCCAAGATTCCGATAACTGATGTATATTTTGGACTTTTCAATAATAATTATCTTTCCGTTGATGCCATGACAAGATCTGATGCATCGAATCTTGAGAAAGATATTTATAAAAGATTTGATATACGAAAAAATGATACTCTTTCTGAAATTGATAAGATACTTACAAAGGATTTTACTCCACTCTCGGCTTTATCGGCTGAGTATCAGGATTATATGGAGTATATCTGTGAAATTTTAAGTAAAAATGATGTTTTTGACAGTTCTCTTATAGCAGCTGATGATCCGGAATTTATAAAATATACTAATAATGAAATATCTTTAGAAGAATATTTAAAATATGCTATAAGCGTTGAAGCGATTGATATTTCCATGTTGGAAGCAAAAAGTGATTATTATGACTCCGATGAGATATATGATTTATTGTGTGATTATGTAAATAATTATCTGGCTTTGGATCCTGAATTCGACAAACTCATAGTAAAGAATATGATAAAATCAAACGAAATTTCAGGTGATAATGTTGTAAATTTATTGTATTTACAAGGGGTACTTAATCCTGATTCAGACAAAGAACTGGAAGAGTATAATAATGGTCAGTATGGTCCTTATGAGTTTATGTTTAAAAAAATATCAAACCTTGATATTACTCCTGCAATGTTGGCACTTGATCCGTGTTCCGGCTCAATAGTTGTGACTGATGTTAGAAGTGGAGATGTACTGGCGATGGTTAGTTATCCAAGTTATGATAATAATTATATGACCAATGAGGTCGATGCGGATTATTATAATAAACTTCTTGATGATAAAACAACACCACTATATAACCGTGCCTGTCAACAAAAGATTGCTCCCGGTTCAACTTATAAGATCCTTTCGTCTGTAGCAGGTCTATCAGAGGGGGTAATTGATCAAGGCTCTTATGTATACTGTCCCGGTGAATTTGATAAGATTGATCCTGCTCCAAAATGCTGGATTTATCCAAGCGGACATGGCGGTCTTGATGTAGAAGCTGCTATACAGCGTTCCTGCAACGTTTTCTTTTATCAGGTTGGATATTCACTTGCCTGGACAAGTGACGGATACTATAGTGATTCATATGGATTAAGTCGACTTGAAAAATATGCAAAGATGTTTGGTCTTGGTGATTTGTCAGGTGTAGAACTTCCGGAGATATCACCTAGTATTTCAGACAACGATGTTGTAAGAAGTGCTATTGGACAGGGTAGAAATTCATATGCTCCTGTTCAGCTTGCAAGGTATGTATCAACCGTAGCAAACAGTGGGACATGCTATAACCTGACACTTATAGATAAGGTTACTGATTATGAAGGAAATGTTTTAGTGGATAATCAGGCTGAGGTTTTAAATGATTTATCGATATCTTCATCAACATGGAATTCGGTTCATAATGGTATGAGAAGAGTTATTACTTTAAACACAGCAGGAAGTGAACTTGTCAACAGAGTAAATGTTGCTGTTGCCGGAAAGTCCGGAACTGCACAGGAAAGTGAAACCAGACCTGACCATGCGTTGTTTATTTCTTATGCACCTTACGATAATCCTGAAGTATCGGTTACATGTGTATTGCAGAACGGTTATTCATCCGGTAATGCAATAGAACTTGCAGGTTTTATATATGCGTATATGTATGATCCGGACAAGCTTAATGGAGCCGAGATGAAGGGAAATGTTATCAATTCAGACTAACAGTTATAGTTGAAAGGTAAAAATTAAATATGAAGAATCCCGTTATTATTAAAGGTAATAAAGAGGGCATTCGTCTGATAATTTCATCTGAAGCATCCTTTGATGAGATAAAAGAGGAACTTGATAAAAAACTTCAGAATAAAAAACGTTATTGTACGAATTCAAAACCAATTGATATTACCTTTGAGGAAAAAATATTAACGGATGATGAAATAAACGATATACTATCTCTTTTAAGAGAAAAGGGATTAAATATAAATAATAACAATAATAAAAAAACTAAAGAATGTAAGGATAAGTGCTTTACTGATTTACAAGCAGATAAGGATGGACTTTTTTATATTGGAAATCTAAAAACCGGACAGTCCATTAATGCATCAACAAGTATAATAATTGTTGGCAACATTGAACAGGGCGCAGCAGTTGTATCTAAGGGAAACATAATCGTTATTGGCGAATTAAACGGATATGCAAAAGCCGGTGTTTCCGGCAACAACAACGCTTTTGTTTATAAAGTGGATTAGGAGGATTTGTAAATGAGTGAAGTAATTGTTGTAACAAGTGGTAAGGGTGGTGTAGGAAAGACAACTACAACTGCCAATATTGGAAGTGCTTTAGCTAATCTGGGCTTTAAGGTCTTGCTTATTGACACTGATATCGGACTTCGAAATCTGGATGTTGTTATGGGACTTGAAAACAGAATAGTATATAATATCGTTGATGTTATAGAGGGAAGCTGTAAAGCAAAACAGGCAATTATTAAAGATAAAAGTTGTCCAAGACTTGCACTTTTACCTGCGGCACAGACAAGAGATAAAACAGCTATAGCTCCTGAACAGATGAAAAAACTTATAGAAGAACTGAAACCGGAATATGATTACATTATAATTGATTGTCCTGCAGGTATAGAGCATGGATTCAAAAATGCTATTGCAGCTGCAGAACGTGCAATTATCGTAACAACTCCTGAGGTTTCAGCAATAAGAGATGCTGATAGAATCATTGGCATATTAAATTCCTGTGAAATGCCAAGAATTGATTTAGTTATAAATAAAATTCGAATGAATATGGTAAGACGCGGAGATATGATGTCAGTGGATGATGTAGTAGATATATTGTCGGTAAATCTAATTGGTACAATTATGGATGATGAATCTATTGTTATATCTACTAATCGTGGTGAGATGATAGCAGGTAACAGAACAAAATCAGGTAAAACGTACACATATATAGCTAAACGAATAGCCGGAGAAACCACAGAAAATGCATATGATGATTACAGCTTTAATATATTTAAGCTTTTAAAGAAGAAGGATAAAAATGTTCACAAAATTCAGTCTCAAGGATTATAACTTCAAATTGTTAATTATGGTAATAGGTATAATGGCTGCAGGTGTAGTCGCAGTAAATAGTGCTGATGAAAGCTTTACTTTAAAACAGGCAGTCGGAGTCGGAATGGGCTTTATTGTTATGATTTTTATATCTTTAATAGATTACCATTTTATTTGTAAGTTCAGCTATGTCATATACATAGTAAATGCTGTATTACTTATTCTTGTTTTGCTCTTTGGTGTAAATGTCAACAATGCAACAAGATGGATAAATATAGGTGGAGATAATGGTGTTCAAATTCAACCTTCAGAGCTATCGAAGGTTCTTATGATTGTATTTGTAGCAGCTCTGCTTAGTAAATATAATGAGAAAAATAAAATTAATTCTTTTAAATGTATATTGGCTTTTGCCGGATATGTAGGTTTGGGTCTTTTACTTATAGCGGCTGAACCGGACCTTTCGACTACAATATGCCTTTTTATGGTACTTGCCACAATGCTCTATGTATCGGGGTTAAGTTATAAAATCATTGGATTGGTATTACTTATATTTATTCCTGTTGCGGGGAGTTTTTTGTGGTATATACAGCTTCCGGGAGATAAAATATTGTTAAAGCCATACCAGATTAACAGAATATTATCCTTTGTATATCCTTCAAAATACGGAGAAGATTTTTCTCAGCAAAATAATTCAATTATGGCAATCGGCTCCGGACAGCTGACAGGAAAAGGATTTAACTCTTCAACCATAGCGACAGTTAAGGATGCTAATTTCATTTCCGAACAGCAGACAGATTTCATTTTTTCGATAATAGGCGAAGAATTAGGTTTTATAGGAAGTGTAATTATTATTGCAATTATATTGTTAATAGTGTTACAATGTATAAAGATTGCAAGGAGATCCAAGGATACCTGCGGTATGCTTTTAGCAACCGGTGTCGGAACGCTTATAGCATATCAGTCATTTATCAATATTGGTGTTGCAACGGGGGTTTTGCCTAATACAGGTATACCATTGCCATTTATAAGCTATGGTCTTAGTTCGCTTTTAAGTATATCGTTAGGCATAGGTATTGTACTTAATGTAAGCCTGCAAAAGGCGCTTTACTAAAGGATAGGAGACAAGGTGATGAACATTGGGTTAATAGCACATGATGCTAAGAAGAAACTTATGCAAAATTTTTGTATAGCGTACAGAGGGGTAATGTCAAAGCATGAGCTATATGCAACAGGAACGACAGGTCGAATGATAGAAGAAGTATCCAATCTTACGGTGCATAAGTTCCTTGCCGGTCATACAGGCGGGGAGCAGCAATTAGGTTCCATGATTGAAAATAATTCGATTGATTTGATGATTTTTTTAAGAGATCCGGAGACGAAGAAATCGCATGAGGTAGATATAAATAATATTTTTACTTTATGTGATATACATAATATTCCTCTTGCAACTAATCTTGCAACAGCGGAGCTTATGATAAAAGCGCTTGAAAGAGGAGATTTGGAATGGAGAGAGCTTTTTAAGCACTAAGGAAAATGAGAGAAATTGCAGATTTGTTTAAATCAGTGATGATACTGATAGTTATTTGCCTGATTTTTGCAATATTTATTAAACTGAATAATAAGATAGATTCACCATATAATGACAGAGATAAAAAAATCCCTGTTGCTTTTGATGATGGCTTTTCCTACGGAGAGCTTGGAGCTACATTTGATGATACAGTAGTTTATCGGGACAATAATATTAACAGTGAACTTTTTGGAGAATGTTATTATGCACTTTTTATTAATGAAACTGATAAATATGCATATGCTTCAAAAAACGCATTTAAACGTATGTATCCAGCCAGTATGACGAAACTCATGACAGCTATGGTAGTGCTTGATAAGGTCAATTCAAAGCAGATAAGCCTTGATGATGTTGTAACAGTTTCAAATTACTATGATTTATCTGCTGAGGGTGGAGGTGTTAATCAGCTGGGTATAGGTTCCGAGATAACAGTTAAAGATTTATTATATACTCTGTTGATTCAATCAAATAATTATTATGCACTTATACTTGCGGATTATGTTGCCGGAAGTGAAAGTGCTTTTTGTGATTTAATGAATGAAAAGGCGAAATCTATTGGTGCAACCAATACTAATTTTGTCAATCCTCATGGTCTTGATGATGTAGACCATTATACAACTGCATATGATATGTATCTTATAATAAAAGAAGCTTATAGCTATAGTATTATAAATGAGATAGATAGTTATGAAACATATAATTATGTATATACTAATTCATCAGGTGTTCCGATTGAAGTTGATATTGCAGCAACAAATTACTTTATCGCCGGATTGGCAAAGCTTCCAGCAAATTATGAGATTAAGGTATGGAAAACCGGAACAACAGATGGTGCGGGAAATGCGTTGGCTATGTATTTGAAAAAAGAAGATAAGGAATATGTTGTTGTTGCTTCTTGTGGAGAATCAAAGCCTCTTTTATATGATGCTATAGTTACTATGCTGTGTCTGGTAAATTGATCATTGGTGATTACTTATGGATAAAAACAATAAAATTATTAAAATTAATAGGGATATCAAGTTTAATATCGCAAGTGCCGTCGTAGCTTGTGCCTTTTTGTATGTTGTAATAACCCTGATTATTTCTTTGAAAAAGGAACCTGTTACAACATATAACGTAAATAAAACGGATATAAATAATAATATAATTATTGAAGGTCTTGCGGTTCGTGAAGAACTGGTTCTAAATTCTGAAAAATCCGGATATGTATGCTATTACATACGTGATGGTGAAAAAATCATGAAAAATTCCATGGTTTGTACGATAGATGAGACGGGACAGGTGTATAATACCATAAGTGATTCTGAAAGTTATGACGGACTTCTTACTTCAAATGATTATAATGAGGTAAGAGATCTGATTTCTTTATATAAAATATCATATAAAGATTCTTCGTTTTATAATGCGTATAATTTTGAAAACAATTTAAATAATAAGGTGCTTGAGCTTACAAATGAAGTATTGATGCAACAGGTAGGACAGAGTTCGGGTAATTCGCTTGCAGCGATTTCTTCTCCGGAGAGCGGACTTGTTACATATTATATAGATGGTTATGAAAACTACAATATTTCAAATGTAAATAAATCTGATTTTGATAAATCAAATTATAAAAAAGATACTTTAAAAACCGGAGATATCATTTCTGCAGGAACTCCTGTGGTTAAAATTGTTCCAAGTGAGAAATGGAATATAATTCTTCCCATAACTGATGATCAGGCTGCTGCCATAAATTCTGTTTACAGTGAAGAGGGGGCAAGGCTTGTTTTTAAGATAAATAATTCGTCTTATGATATAAGTATGCCTTTTGAAATTATTTATGGAAATGATGGAAAGTATCTAAATATTACATTAGATAAATTTATGTTAAATTATATGTCAGAGAGGTTTGTGACTGTAGAGATAATTCTTGAAGATGACACCGGACTAAAGGTTCCTGTTTCTGCACTTACGCAAAAGGAAGTATATCAGATTCCTATAGGATATCTTTCGGGTGGAGGAAATCAAAGCAATAATAATAAATTAAATGTTCAGGTTATGGGTAAAGATAATGAAATTACGATAAAGCAGGTATCACCTATGATTTATAAAACTGACGAAGAATACTGTTATGTTGATCCTTTGGCATTTGATGATACAGATGTAATAATAGATATTGATACCAATGAAACCATTGCTGTATCCGTTGCTCCAAGAGTAAATATTGAAGGTGTATATTCAGCTAATAGAGGTATAGCTGAATTTAGAATGGTAACAGTAATAAAAACTATGGATGATTTTGCACTTGTTAAAAGTGATGAAGAGTTAAATATTTATGATAATATAATTCTTGATTCTTCCAAGGTGCATGAAAATCAGATTATATATTAAGAGGCGGTGTAAGTATGCTAAAAGAAAATCTTGATAATGTAATGGCCAATATTAAAGCTTCATGTGAAAAGAGCGGCAGAGATGTGGATGAGGTAACATTGATAGCTGTAAGTAAGACCAAGCCTTTATCCGATATAGAGGAGCTTATGACATATGGAGTGAAGGAATATGGAGAAAACAAGGTTCAAGAGCTTTGTGATAAATATGAAAATGTATCAAGCCCGGTAAACTGGCATCTTATCGGACACCTTCAAACCAATAAAGTAAAATATATAGTTGATAAAGCCTGCCTTATTCATTCGGTTGATTCCGTTCATCTTGCTTCGGAAATTGAAAAGCAGGCAGAAAAGAAGGGTGTTATAGCCAATATTTTGATTCAGGTTAATATTGCTCATGAAGATACCAAATTTGGTATTGATGAGAATAATATCTATGAAATAATTGATGAAATAAAGAATTTTGAGCATATAAAGGTTAAAGGGCTTATGACAATAGCTCCTTTTGTTGAAAATCCTGAGGATAATAGAGAGTATTTTAGAAAAATGCACCAATTATTACTTGACATAAAATCAAAAAACATTGATAATACTGATATGAGTATACTCTCAATGGGTATGACCAATGATTATATGGTTGCGATTGAAGAGGGTGCTACTATGGTTCGTGTCGGAACCGGCATTTTTGGAGAGCGCAATTATAATATATGAAAATAAAACATTTTATGAGGAGATAATGTAGTTATGGCTAAAGATTCAAGTAAAAGAAGTTTTTTGGATTTCTTTAAAATGAAGGATTTAGATGATGAGGATGAGTTTGAGGATGATTTATTTGATGAAGATGATGATGAGGATGATTTCGAATCGGTAAAGCCTTCGAAAAATACATATACAAAAAACAAGCCTGCTGAAAAGACACAAAGTTATTCAAGGACATCTAATTATTCAGCTTCACAGGTTCAGTCATCAAGCAGAGCCGTACAGAGTCAGCAAAGCTCTTATGCTCAGTCAAGAGCTCAGACAAGACCTCAAAATAATAACCTTGTAGATTTTAATTCAAATAAACAACAAAGAGCAAATAGTTATAGGGGTGGAAGCGAAGTGTATGTTATTAAACCACAGGAAATAAGTGAATCACAGACAGTAGCAGATTTCCTTAATGCAGGTAAAACAATTGTTATAAATATGGAAGGTCTTGAGCTTGCACCTGCTCAAAGAATTATAGATTTTATAGGTGGTGCATGTTACGCAATAGGCGGTACTTTACAGGCTATATCAGCCAATATATTTATAGCAGCACCAAGTTCTATAGAGGTTTCAGGAGATTTAAGAGAAGAAATTTTAAATGAAACTACTGTATCACCACAGCTTGGACAATACTAATAATTAGTTATATATTTATGTTTTCTTATGATATATGTATACGAGGGTATAAATCTTACTATTACGGGGGATGATTAAAAAATGCTAACACCGGTTGATATTCAACAAAAAAAATTCAGAACAGGTTTAGGTTACGAAAAGAAAGATGTTAATGCTTTTTTTGATATAGTGGCAGACTCTTATGAAAAGTTATATCGTTCCAATGCAGAACTTAAAGAAAAGGTTTTAACTTTAACTGATGGATTACAAAATTATAAGTCTAAGGAAGCTGAACTTGAGAAATCAATTATGATAGCAGAAAAAGACTCAGAGGATACAAAATCAAAGGCTCAGCAGGAAGCAAAAAATATAAAGCTTGATGCAAAGAATAAGGCTAAAAATATACTTGCGGATGCTCAAAAGGAACTTGAAGAAATCACTCAAAAGATTTCGGAGCTTGAGACACAGTACGCAGCATATAAATCAAATTTTGTATATTTTATGAAAAAGCAGTTTGAGTTGCTTGGTGAAGAGGATTTTGATCCGGAGTCATATATAGATGAAAGATCTCTTAAGACATTGGGCGTTTCTGCCGGAAGCAGTAGTGGATCTTCAGATTTCGGTTCATTTACCGGTGATCCTCAGATGCGTGATGAGTCAACATTGGGTGGCTTTAGTGGCGGTAGTGGCGGAATGTCCATGAATCCTGAGGATAAGGTTAGTACAAGTGCCGTTTACACATCAAATCTTAGTGCAGGAGAGAATTTTGTTGATCCGTTTAATCCTGATGCAAATAAGGATAATGGCAGATATAATCCGTATGATGGTCGTACGGTTAAAGAAAAGAAAAAAGGTGAGCCGTCATTTACTGTAAATACTGATGGTATGGGTAGCGGTAATTATTCATCGAGATCAAAAAACAGTCAATCTAAAAAAACCGGTAGTTCATCTCAGACATCAGGAAGTAAGACAACATCAACAGATAAAGCATCTGATAAAAAATCAGATAAATCAGCAGATGCCAAATCAGTTGATTATGATAAAACAAATACTGATACCAAAATAAAGGATATTGTTAATTCCGGTTCTGATAATAAAAAGACAGATACAAAATCTGATAAGAAAGAATCTTCAGCTACAACAGAAGAAAAGCCTAAAAAACCGGTTGTAGATAATATATTTACTTTTGAAAAAGATATCAAATCTGCGGCTGAAGCAAAAGCAGAAGAAGATATTTCAAAGAAAGAAGAATCTGATGATATTCCTACATTAAATTTCGGAGAAGATGAGGTTGAGGTTGAAGTTGAGCCTGTAAATGATAAGAATCTTCTTGGTGACGGTGATGATGGTGACGGATCAGACGGGTTTGAATTTGTATAAATAATAATTAAATGAGGTGAATGTAATATGTTAATAAAGGATTTAACTGTTCATGTAGATGATAAACCTGTATATAACATAATATTCCAGAATTCTTATGATAATTTGCCGGTTTCTATTGAGGAACTTGGCTTTACCGGAAAGAAAATATGTATAGTATCTGAAACAAATGTAGCATCCATATTTTTGGATGCTATATTAGTTTCATTAAAGACTTCCGAGAAATTCAGCAAGGTTGTTTCATATGTATTTAATGCCGGAGAAGAAAATAAGAATCTGGATGTTGTAAGAGACTTATATGAAAAGCTTATTATAGAGAAATTTGACAGAAATGATCTGCTCATAGCTTTAGGCGGCGGAGTTACCGGGGATTTAACCGGTTTTGCTGCAGCGACATACCTTAGAGGTATTGATTTTATACAGGTTCCTACAAGTCTTTTATCACAGGTTGATTCAAGTATAGGTGGTAAAACAGGCGTTGATTTTGCATCATATAAAAATATGGTCGGTGCATTTCATATGCCACGCCTTGTATATATGAATCAAAATTCTTTAAAAACGCTTGATAAAAGGCAGTTTATATCAGGTATGGGTGAAGTTATTAAGCATGGACTTATACTTGATAAGGATTATTATAATTGGCTTAAGGACAATTATGAAAAAATTAATTCATATGATTATGACAGCTTATGTGAGCTTGTTTACAGAAGTTGCAGGATTAAGAGGATGGTAGTGGAAGAGGACCCGACAGAAAAGGGTAAGAGAGCACTGCTTAATTTTGGACATACTCTTGGACATGCTTTGGAAAAATATATGAATTTTGAGCTACTTCATGGTGAATGTGTACTTATTGGCTCGATTCTTGCATCTATAATATCTTATAATAAGGGTAATATAAGCAGTGAAACTCTAAATGATATAGTTGACACTATAAAGATGTATGATATTCCATCATTGCCTTTGGATATAGATATAGATAAAATTATTGAATTTACCAGAAATGATAAAAAGGTAGTGGGAGATAAGATAAAATTTATACTTCTCAAAGATATCGGAGATGCATATATAGATATGGATGTAACAGCAGAAGATATGAAAAAAGCATTTAAGGATTATTTGTCGGGAAAATAGATTTATGAAAGAAAAAAATATTAAAATAATGATACTTCCCATAATTTTTATAGCTTTACTTACATCTTTGGATCAGTTTACTAAGTTTGTGATTAAAAGTAAGTTCAAGCTGTATGAATCAAAGGAAGTAATAAAAAATGTATTTGCAATTACATATATTCGAAATAAAGGTGCAGCCTGGGGCGTAATGCAGGGAAAGAGAATTTTCTTTTTGATACTTACTTTTTTGGTTGTGATAGGATGCTTTTATATCTTATACAATATAATTGGTAACCGTAAATATATTATGTTAACAATATGCGTAATATTTCTTATTTCCGGTGCAGTAGGCAATATGATTGACAGATTTAAACTCGGATATGTTGTGGATTTTTTTGATTTTAAGCTGATTGATTTTCCGGTTTTTAATGTTGCGGATATATATGTTACGGTAAGCTTATTTTTGATTTTATTTCTTATGATTTTTATATATAAGGAAGAAGATTTTGATGAGATTATTGGAAAGAAAAGTATTATAGAAGCTGATGAAAAAACTATTTTAGATGTGGAAGATGATGAATTGGTTGATAATGACATATTGGATGACTCAGACAAGGATTAAATCATTATGGAAGATTTAAGAATTATTGCAGATGAAAATTATAATGAGATTTTGGGAAACAGGATAGATAAATTTCTTTCTGATGAGCTTTCCGATTATTCCAGGGCATATATACAAAAATTAATCGAAAATGGCTGTATAACAGTTAATTTAAAGTCGGTTAAGGCAAATTATAAGATAAAATCGGGTGATATAATTGACATAGATATCCCTGAACCGGAGATAGTCGAGATTGTTCCAAAGGATATCCCAATTAATATTGTTTATGAAGATAAGGATATAATTATCGTTGATAAACCTAAGGGGATGGTTGTTCATCCGGCTCCCGGACACTTTGATGATACGCTCGTAAATGCACTTATGTATCATTGTAAGGATTTATCGACCATAAACGGCGTTATGAGGCCGGGAATCGTCCACAGGATCGATATGGATACTTCAGGACTTTTACTGGTATGTAAAAATGATACCTCACATAGAATTATGGCTGAAAAATTCAAGGTTCACGATATCAATAGAATTTATACGGCGGTTTGCTATAATCATTTTAATGAAACTGATGGTACAATTGATAAACCTATTGCCAGACATAAAACAGATCGTAAAAAGATGGCAGTTGATCCAAAGGGCAGAAGGGCCGTTACTCATTATCATGTAATTAAAAATCTTAAGGACAACATGTCCTTAATCGAATGTAAGCTTGAAACCGGACGCACACATCAGATAAGGGTTCATATGGCAAGTATAAATCATCCGTTGCTTGGAGATGAAGTATACGGAACCAAATCAAAAAAATTCAATTTAAACGGTCAGGTTTTACATGCCGGAGTTCTTGGATTTAATCATCCGATAACAAATGAATATATGGAATTTAAATCAGAGCTTCCGGAATATTTTAATAAAATTTTAAATGTGCTTGATGATTCATCATTACCAAACGCATAACACAAATTACAAAAATGTGTTATGCGTATTTTTGATTGAAAACACCGAAAAAAGTTAGATTTTATGCGGATTTTCCTTGACAAGAGGAGTGCAATATGATATATTAAAAGTAATCCAATTATTCGCAAAACTCAGGTTTTACGAATAATGCGCGAAGTAATGAGCCATGCATAAGTTTGTAAAAGCTTTTGTAATTTATTTACAAAAAGCATTTTACAAACTTATATACGGCGAATGCCGTGACAACGAGCAAACTTGTTTGCGAGTTGTTGCATGAAAACTAAGGAGGTACTCTTATGGCTGAATTAACATATCAACAACAAATTGACATGCAAAACATAGATTTGATCAGAAACATTTCCAAGGAGCTTCCGGATTACATGCGTCACTTCTTTCGCTCAATCCAGCAAAGCAAATCATCACGTACCAGACTTGGTTATGCACGTGACATAAAAAACTTTTTTGAATACATTGTTGAGGCATATACAGATGCGCCTTTAAATTCGCCTAAGGATGTCACTCTCGATATTCTTTCGTCCATAAATGCGATTTTCATTGAGGATTACGAGGATTACCTTCAAAAGTACACTAAAAACGGCCGTATTTACACTAATGACAAAGCCTCAATTAAGCGTAAATTATGCTCCCTTAGTGTTATGTATACCTACTTTTACAAAAATGACCTTGTTACAGGCAATCCTATCAATAAAATCGAACGTCCGCGTCTTAAGGACAAGCAAATCGTCCGTATGGACTATGATGAGGTTGCAAACTTCCTTGATACCGTTGAATATGGCGTTAATTTGACCGATAAGCAGCTACAATACCATGGAAAGGCTAAAAATCGCGATTTGGCGCTTTTAACGCTTATGTTAAGTACCGGTATCCGTATATCCGAATGTGTAGGTCTTAATATTAATGACGTTGATTTTAAGAATATGTGTATTAAGGTTACCCGAAAAGGTGGCAAGGAGGCTCTTGTTTACTTTAGTGATGAAGCTGCCGGGCCTCTAAGTACCTACATTGACGAAAGAAAGAAAATCGATGCAGTTTCCGGTCACGAAAATGCTCTTTTTCTTTCTTCTCAAAGAAAACGAATCAGTGTTCGTACCGTTGAAAATATGGTTAAAAAATACGCTCAGTCTTCGGTTCCTTTAAAGCATATTACGCCACATAAACTTCGAAGCACCTACGGAACCAATCTTTACCGCGAAACCGACGACATCTACCTTGTTGCCGATGTTTTAGGCCACAGCGATGTAAATACCACCAGGAAGCACTATGCCGATATGGATGATGACCGCAAACGCCGTGCAAGGAATAAGGTTACTCTTAGGGAAAGTTGATTAATTGCTATTATAATTACCATAATAATATTATGTAAACTATTTTCATAATACTAAATTAATAATTAAATATATAGTTTTTTAAAGAAAAAAATGTTATAATATTTATATGAAATTTCTGAAGGTATTTATTTTCTTTTTAACATCAAAAGGAGGGCTATTTTATGGGTAAAAAAACTATTATCACCATTGGAAGACAATTTGGAAGTAACGGACGTGAAATAGGCAGAAAGCTTGCTGAAAAGCTGGATTATGCATTTTATGACAAGGAATTACTCAATGAAACTGCCAAGAAAAGCGGTTTAAGCGAGAATTTGCTCAAAAGTCTTGACGAAAAGCCGTCTAAGAGCTTCCTCTACTCTCTCGTCATGGATCCATACAGCTACGGTTTTACAAGTACCGGCTATCATGCAAATCTTAATCAACAGGCATTTCAGGCTACTTATGATACGATTAAAAGTATAGCTGAAGAAGGTCCTTGTGTATTTGTCGGTAGGTGTGCGGATTATGCTTTAAGACATAACGAAAATCTGGTTCGTATATTTATATTTGCTCCTCTTGAAAAGAGAATCGAAACTGTTTCAAAGCGTTTTGATTTATCGGAGGATAAGGCAAGAAGCCAGATAATCAAGGAAGATAAAGGACGTGCATCCTATTACAATTATTATACCTCAAAGAAATGGGCCTCTCTTGACAGCTATGATATATTTGTAAACAGCAGCCTTATGGACATAGATAAAACTGTTGATTATATCATAGATATCATAAATAACATGAATTAAAGTGCTGTTAGATAAAGTCATAATTTCAGCCGTTAGAACAATATAAAGGACAGATTCTTAATATAGTGTGAACGATATAGCTATACGAGTATCTGTCCTTTATATATTATTTGAAATTGTAAAAAAATAGTCGTACGCCTATATTTTATAAATCATTTTACAAATTAGGCCGTACGGCTATGTCAAGTGCCTTCTTATTTTCATATAAAGAGCTGCAAATGCTGAATACATAATAAGTATAACTATTACACCAAAATTTAACTTATCTCCTGTTTTTGGAACTTCAGCTATCGATGTATCTGTATTATCATCCTGTGCTTCATTTGCCAAAGAAAATGTATTGGTATCAGATGAAAAAGTTACAGAGGACAGATTAAGCTTAATAGCCGGACGAACACCCAGCGTTTTAAACACATATGTTCCATATTCTTCCACGTTTCCGTCTTCTCCGTAGACGCACGCTGCAACCATATCATGACTTCCTGCCGAATTAAGCCACCAATAATTGAAATCTGTGCTGGTATATTGGGAACATTTTAGTACATCGTCATTTAATTCTTTAGCCTGTTCGGTTGTAAGAAGAAACATACCATCACCATCTACTACGGTTTTTGCATCTGATGATATATTGTTATCAAAGTAATTATTTACGGCAGCTTCTACTGTAGAACCGCTATATGTATTGTTTGAACCAAACTCTGATGCAACAACACATTCTTTGGAAAGTAAAGTTACCGTACTTTCATCATAATCAATAAGATACCAGTCCTTTTCATCAAAATGTACCACTTCTCGGGTATTTTTAAGACTTGTATAGCTTGCAGCTTCTTTGGCCATAGCCGGAAGTATTGTTGCCATAACAGACATGATTATGGTAAATGAAAAAACAATGCTAAATAATAGCACAATGCTGATTTTTTTCTTTCCGGTTACCGTCCTATGCTTCATAAGAGACCGCCTCGTTACATTATCTCGATGCTTCATCTTAGTTATTCTATCTTATTATTTTACTTTTATTTCTTTATTTTTTTCCTTACCTCGGCGCCATAAGCTTGGTAATTCCTGCTTTTAGCCCATCTATCGTAAGCGGATACATATCGTATATCTCTGCCAAGGTTCGTTCCGATTCCATCCATGCAAGATCGTTTAGCTTGCCGTGAAATCTCGGGTTAAGCCATATGGCTTTCTTATATTTGTCGCGCAGAAGCTTGTTCCATTCATAACCGCTTCGACCGTCGTTAGGACCGCGGTAATTGCCGTTTACATCAAATAATTCCTCGGGTGCCATCTGTGCATCACCTACGATTATAACCTTATAATCCTTGTCGGTATGTCTGAAAAGATAATCCAGATCAACCCAGTTCCCCATCTCACATTCCGCATCCTTATAAACCTTACTGTAGATACAGTTATGGAAATAATAGGTTTTTACATCCTTGAAATGATTTGCCTTGTGAACCGCCTGAAATAAGTCATTACAAAGCTCAGAGAAAGGCATCATGGTTCCGCCACAGTCAAATAAAAGCAAAAGCTTGACGGAGTTTTTACGTGGTTTGTCAAATTCAAGCTTAAGGTAGCCGCCATTATTGCAGGTAGAATCTATGGTTTTATCAAGGTCAAGCTCAGTTTTAGCTACATCAAGCTTGGCTGAAAACTGTCTTAATCTTCTGAAAGCCATCTGAAACTGCCTTATATCAAGGGTTTTATCATGCCTGAAATCCTGATATTTACGCTCTCCCATTACCTGAAAGGCTGACTGCTGACCAGGATGTCCGCCGATACGAAGTCCGCCGGGATTACGTCCGCTATGACCAAAGGCTGAACCGCCGCTGGTTCCAATCCAGTAATTACCACCGTTATGTTCCTGATTTTGTTCGGTAACACGCTCGCGGTACATTCTCTTGGTTTCTGCCATATCACGCTTTTGTATATAGCTGTAGATATCGGCATTAAGCTTTGAGGTATCCATTTCTCCCTTATCAAGGAATTTCATTATGATTTCCGGAGGCATCTCCATATCTATATGGACGTTTTTAAAATACTCCATAAATGCCATATCGAACTTATCATAGTCTGATTCAGTTTTAACAAGTATCATGCGTCCAAGATTATATAATCCTTCAAGTGATGAGTAAGCAAGTCCTTTATCTAAAGCATCCATGAAGGTTATCCACTCGGTAAGCGATACATTTAATCCCTTTTCACGAAGTACATATAAAAAATCAGTAAACAATTAATGAATTCTCCTCTAATATTTTTTCCGGTGAAATATTTTCTTCTAATAAATTTTCCTCTTATTAACTATCTCAACATCCTCATCTTTCTTAATCAAAACACCAAGATAAGGAAGCTTGGTTCTTATTATCTCAGGGTCTATACCACCTATGGTAAGTGCATTAAGCCAGTCTATAAGCTCAGATGTACTTGGCTTTTTCCTGACCTCCTTTATGCTTCTTATCCAGTAAAATGTATCCATAGCCTGTTTAAGAAGGTTCTCATCTATATTGTCGAAATGAACTCTTACGATTTCATCCATTTCCTCCTTCTCTGGAAACGCAATATAATGGAATATACATCTTCTAAGGAATGCGTCAGGAAGCTCCTTTTCGGCATTTGAGGTAATAATTACAATAGGTCTTGTTTTAGCTTTTATGGTTTCCCTTGTTTCATGTATATAAAATTCCATCTTATCAAGCTCCCAAAGTAAGTCGTTCGGGAACTCAAGGTCTGCCTTATCAATTTCGTCTATAAGGAGGATTACCTGTTCCTCAGACTTAAATGCTTCACCAAGTTTACCGAGCTTGATATATCTCTTTATATCATCTACACCTTCCTCACCAAACTGGCTGTCATAAAGTCTTTGGATGGTATCATATACATAAAGTCCATCCTGAGCCTTTGTGGTTGATTTGATATTCCATATATAAAGAGGCATATTAAATGCCTGGCTTATAGCCTCTGCAAGCATGGTTTTTCCGGTTCCCGGTTCACCCTTTATAAGTAATGGCTTCTCTAAAGCTCTTGCAACATCAACCGCAGCCATAAGCTCAGGGGATGCAACGTATTCCTTAGAACCTGTAAATTTCATTTCGTTCATTCTAATAATTCTCCTTTTTCTTTTCACAATAATATTTCTATTCTCTAATCTGTCCGTTACCGTAAATGATATATTTTGTAGATGTTAGTGCCAAGAGTCCCATTGGACCGCGTGCGTGAAGCTTTTGGGTAGATATTCCGATTTCCGCTCCAAAGCCAAACATAAAACCATCTGTAAATCTTGTTGAAGCATTTACATATACACAGGCTGAGTCAATTTCATCGAGGAATCTCTGGGAATTTTCATAATCCTCGGTAATTATGGCTTCAGAATGTCCGGTGCTGTATTTGTTAATGTGTTCAATTGCTTCATCTATGCTGTCTACAACCTTTGCCGAAATAATCTTGGCAAGATATTCGGTTCCGTAGTCCTCATCTGTAGCAGGTTTGATATATGATGAAATTGATACAGAGGTTTCATCACCTCTGATTTCACAATCATTTTCGCTTAACATATCTACTATGAGAGGGATAGCTTTTTTGGCAATATCTTTATGAATTACCAGTGATTCGCAAGCATTACATACTCCAAGTCTTTGAAGCTTGGCATTTTTAATAATAGGTATTGCCTTATCCATATCTGCAGTTTTATCGATATAAATGTGACAATTTCCGGTACCTGTTTCTATAACCGGTATGGTAGCTGTTTCAACAACAGTTCTTATAAGTCCGGCACCGCCACGAGGTATGAGCAAATCTATGTATTTGTTCATTCGCATAAATTCCTTTGCAACTTCTCTGTCGGTATCCTCGATAAGATTAATTGCATCCTCAGGTGCTCCTGCATCCTTTAATGCAGCTCTTATAACATTTACCATCGCTATATTGGAATTAATACAGTCGCTGCCGCCTCTTAATATAACAGCATTGCCTGTTTTAAAAGTTAGAGCAAATGCGTCTACAGTAACATTTGGTCTTGATTCGTATATGATGCCTATAACACCCATAGGAACACGCTTTTGACCTATCATAAGTCCGTTAGGACGTTTTTTCATGGATAGAACCTCTCCTATAGGATCATCTAAAGCAACTACTTCTCTCACACCTTCTGCTATACCGTCAAGTCTTTCCCGTGTAAGTTTTAGTCTGTCAAGAAGTGCTTCTGACATGCCCTTATTTTTTGCATATTCCATATCTTTGTCATTTGCAGCGATTATCTCATCGGCATGTGAAATTAATGCATCTGCAGCCTTTAAAAGTGCGTTGTTTTTATCTGTTTGACCAAGCTTTGCCATAAGATGTGATGCTTTTTTAGCTCTGATTCCCAATTCTTCAATCATATTTTATTCTCCTCACAAAATATTATTCAATTATCCGTTCTTCTGTTACTATTATTTCTGGTTTTATATCATAAGCTTCCGTTGGTATATCCGGAAAAATCTGCAGTTCATAGCAAACTGCAACCGTGTGGCACTCGGGGTGTTCGGACAAATATTTGTCGTAGTAGCCTCCGCCGTATCCGATTCTTTCTTTATTCTCCGAATATACGGCACCCGGCATGATTATAAGTGTGTTTTCATTAGGGACAAGTTGTCTTTTTGAATCCGGCTCCATTATGCCGAAAGCACCGCTTATTAGGCCGGTATTAGCTTCATAGCTGTAAAACTCCATATGCTTATCTATCACTCTCGGAAGCCATACACGCTTACCGTCTTTAAATGAAGCTTCCATTAAAGAATCAAGATAAACTTCATTGTTAATGGACATATAAAGGCAGATATCTGTAGCTTTTTCGTAAAAATCAAGCTCAATTACATCCTGGCATATCCCTCTTGATATATATTCTGCTTCTTTTTTATCAAGTGAATTTCTTAAAAATAAAACACTTTCGCGTATATCCTTTTTGGTCATAACATACCTCTTATTCATAAATACAATTTGAGAAATATTTTACTTTTTCTTTTTAAGCGGTATATCTTTTACATGAGTTATGGAACCGTCTTTTTCCTGTATATTTATATTATCAAGCTGGCTTTTTAAGTTGCCTTTTACACTGTCTATAAATTCACGTCTTAAAACTGCCTGTTCCTTCTTTTCATCATCGGTTAAGCCCTCGGGGGTTTTGCTTTTATGAGCAAGCTCGTTTATTCTTTTTATCTTCTCATCTGTCATCATATACTGAGACTCCTAATAATCATAATATAATTGATTAATGCTTTGTCATAAAATAACAAATTCATTTTTAATACATTTTAATTTTTATAACCTTTATTTAGTATAAAATCAAAGGTATCAAATGCTTCTGAATCATGAGCAATAAATAAGGTTCCTACATCCTCACCATCTATTAGTTGATTTATTACTTCAAGATTTTCAGCACTAAGTATAGCCATATCAGCACCTGAATCGGTTGCTATACGTGCAGCGGATATCTTGGTTGACATACCGCCTGTTCCATACATTGAAATGGCATCTTTTGCCATGCCATCTATCTTTTCATTTATTTCTTCAACCACAGAGAGCTTTTTAGCATCCGGATTTTTATGTGGATCATCCGTATACAGTCCGTCGATATCCGATAAAATGATTAATAGATCGGCATGTATAAGATGAGCAACGATAGCTGAAAGTGTATCATTGTCACCAAATTCTATCTCTTCTGTAGCAACGGTATCATTTTCGTTAACAATAGGGATTATACCCTGTTGCAATATCTCATTTAAGGCATTTTGGGCATTTTGTCTTCTTTCATCATTGGTTATGGCATCGAAGGTTAAAAGTACCTGAGCAGCCAGATGATTATACTCCATAAACAGTTTTTGATACATCATCATAAGCTGAGCCTGTCCGACTGAAGCACATGCCTGCTTTAAGGAAACAGTTTTTGGCTTATAATTAAGCTTAAGCGTCTGTCTTCCGACAGCTATTGCTCCCGAAGAAACAAGTATAACGTCCTTATCCTGATTCTTAAGGTCGCATATAATGCGGACCAGCTGCTCCATTCTTCTGAAATTAACAAGACCGGTTTCTTCATGCATAAGAGATGAAGAACCAATCTTTATAACTATCTTCTTTTTATCCTTTAACTGTGCTCTGTAGTCCATTTTTATCCTTCCATATTATGAATTATTTTTATTATTTGCAGATATTAATATGTCAGATTAAATAAATACTCTGCAACCGCTTCAGCGACTTTTATTCCATCAACTGCAGCCGATGTAATACCACCTGCATAGCCTGCTCCTTCACCACAAGGGAATATACCCGTTAAATTACTCATAAATTGTTCATTTCTGGGTATTTTTACAGGTGATGAGGTTCTTGTTTCTACACCTGAAAGAACAACATTATCATCACCAAAACCTTTTAATTTGCGGTCATAGTCGGCAATTGCTTCAATTATAGCATTATTTACATATGCTGGCAAACAATTATTAAGATTTCCAAGTGAATATTTTCCTTTGATATCGGGTTTGAATTCACGGAGAGAAACCGATGCTCTATCTGCCTTATAGTCCGAAAAAAGCTGAACAGGTATAAATCCCTTTCCTTCTTTAAAAGCTGCTTTTTCAAATTTCTTTTGAAACTCTACTCCGGATAGTACTCCATACTCTCCAAAGCCTTCGTTTATATAATCATCCGGCGTAACATTACATACTATAGCACTATTTGAATTTCTGCCATCTCTTGAGTGATTACTCATTCCGTTTACTACACTTTGCTCATTATCAGATGATGCATTTACAACATATCCTCCAGGACACATACAAAAGCTATAGACATTTCTACCATTGGATGCATGATAGGTCATCTTATAGTCCGCAGTAGGTAAACCTTTATCAAGATTAAAATCGCCAAATTGCGCTTTATTAATTAAATCGGAGGGATGTTCGATTCTAAGACCAATCGCAAAAGGTTTAGGCTCCATATTGATTTTAGTTTCGTTTAGATATTTAAATGTATCCCTTGCACTATGTCCTGTAGCAAGTATAAGGGAGTTTGTTTCGACGTGTTTTATTTGACCATCTATATTGGAAATGTATTCAATTGATAATCTGTTACCTGAAGTATGGTCATCATTTAAGGAATTATTCAGACAGCTTTCAGTTATATATGAAAAGCCGGTAAATCTTGAGTTGAAAAGAACTTGTCCGCCTGAATTTTCAATCTCCTTACGCAGATTTTTCATAACATTTCCAAGTTCATCAGTTCCTATATGAGGCTTAGATAAATAGCTAATATCAAAAGGTGCACCAAAGTTGATAAAATCATCTATAACAGCACGAATTCTGCCCGTTTTATCTTTTACGCCGGTATTAAGTTTGCCGTCTGAAAATGTACCTGCACCACCCTCACCAAAGGATACATTTGATTCGGAATTAAGTATATTATTTTCCCAGAAATTATTAACATCTTTGATTCTTTCATCAACAGGTTTTCCACGTTCGATTATTATTGGTTTAAATCCCATACGTGAGAGATAAAGTCCTGCAAAATATCCGGCTGGTCCTGAACCGATAATAACGGGAGAAGTAATAGATTTATCCGAAAAAATATATTTAGGGATTTTATATATGATATCATTGGTAGACATAATATTATTATTGTTAATATTTTTTGATAAAATAACTTTTTCTACTGATGATTTTATATCTAAGGTTAAAATATATTGAAGCTTTTTTTTATCTCTTGCATCAAGAGAAAGCTTAACAAGCTTATGTATTTTAAAAGATGATGTTTTAATTATGGATTTAATTTTTCTATTTAATTCCTGATTGTTGTTAAGGATATCCAGGTGATTATCCTTATTTAAAGTATTTATATCTAAATTTTCTATTGCAAGCTTAACTTGATTTAATCTTATCATATATACCCTTTCCTGCTCTAATGCCTGAAATAATAGCATAAGTTAAATTGTAGCCACCGCATATTCCGTCTATATCTGTTAATTCACCTGTTACGTAAATTCCCGGAATTTCCTTTATACTCATATCTGTTGGATTGATAATATCTAAAGATACACCACCTGAAGTAACCTGAGCATTGTCAAAATCACGAAGTTTTATGATTTCAAGTTTAAAATTGTGTAGAGATCTGATTAATTCAGATATATATTCTTTGTTAAAAATATTATTATCAGTGATATTATTAAAATCAGTATTGTCAATTATATATCCGGATAGTTTATCATTTATAAAACTGTTTAAAATAGCTTTTGGCTTGCGGTGATTATTTTTATTAAAAACTTCATATATTGTCTCATAGCTGATATCAGGAAGAAAATCAATTATTATATATGCTTTTTGGTTGTTGTTTAATAGTTTACCTATTTTTCCTGAAAGATTAAAAATCATAATGCCTGAAACACCGTAATCAGTAAACTGTAATTCTCCTTCTTCGACAGCAATTACATTATTGAATTCGGAAAAAACAGTTGCTTTTGATTTGATTCTTACACCTGATAATCCGGTCATATCTTCTTTTGTGATAAGTCCGCACAATGAAGGTCTTAAATCGGTACATTTGAGATTTAAATTATTGGCAAGTGTATACCCTTTATCAGATCCACCTAAGTTTTTATAACTTAATCCGCCACATGCCAAAACAACGTTTAAAGCCTCAAATTGCTCATTTTGCGTTTTAACTATATAAATACCGTCATTGGATTCTATTTTTTCAACACAAGCCTTTAAACGCGTTTTAACGCCGAGTTTTGTCAATGAATCATTAAATGCCCACATAATTGAAGAGCTTTGCATAGAATGGGGATATACATAATTATCGATATCATATGTAACAATCCCGATTGAATATAAAAAATCGATAATTTCTTTATCGGGATTACCGTTTTGAAAGAGTTTATTTAAAAATGAAGTGTACTCATCATAATTTGAATTATAATATAAATCATAATCATTTGAAAAATTATGATTTGTTACATTACATCTTCCGTTTCCGGTTGCATATATTTTTTTGCCTAGCTTAGATTCTTTTTCAATTATTATACAGTTTAGCCCGTTTCGGGCAGCAGTTATGGCACATGCTATACCTGATGCACCACCGCCGATTATACATATATCGTACATAAAAACTCCTTATCTAGCTGGATACTGATTCCAAAAAGTCAAATAAATCTTCAAGAGAATCAAATGAAATATTGTTTTTTATTTTTTCATACTGTTCTTTATCAAGTAAACTCAGCACTCCGACATCGATATCAGTAAATTCATATATGGTATCCAAATCATTGAAATACACTATTACATATCCGTCTTTTATGCCAAGTATATATTTATCCTTTGATGAATAACTATCAGTATTATTATTTATAAATGAATTTACACTTTCAAAATTATCTTCATAATTGTTAAAGGATAACATGTCTTCTTCATTTATATAGTCATCTGTCACATTTTCGGTTAATACTATTTCTTCTAAAGGTTTTTTCTTACTGTGATTATATATTGCAAATGCAATATAATATGATACTATAAAAATTGTAATTAATAAACTGATATATAAAAATAATTTCTTCATGGCATTCACTCCCTGAAGAAATTATTTCCTGAAATGTATAAAATTATTCAACAACTATTGCAGCCGGAATAGTATAATCAAATATTGTTATAAAAGTGTTTCCTGGATTCAACTTAAGTTCTGTTCCGTCATCATGGAAATACTTTGGAACACCATTAACCATTCGCCATTTTACTATCTCATATTCTCCATCAGTAAGATAATATGCATATAAATCGCAATCACGCCAGGACACAAATCTGTAATATCCGGTTTCATCACTTGTATACTCAACCATCATAACCAAAACATTTTTATAATTTAATTGTTCGCCTGTTACTGCATCTATTTGAGGTCCTCCATATTGGAATCTGTAGTATCTTTGGTCATCCGGATTATATTCAAAATAAGGAGCTCTTTCCACAGTAAAAGAAGTTGTAATTCTGTTAGCTGTATTACCGGTGCCTAATGGTGTATCTTTGGTATTGAAGCTGAACATTTTTTCGTAACTGTTGGTATGTTGATAATCATAACCTTTATAATCAATACCGGAAGCGATAAGATCACTATTGGTAAATACATTATGCGGAGCCGGTTTATCACTTGAACGATAATACATTATATCTCCAAGATATATACCATTTAAAGTATATATACCGGGATCGCTTTCTATCATTTCCTGAGCAGTTGGTGACCAACCATAGTGAGCAAAAAATCCATCATACATTTTAGAAAGTTGAACATATGGAACTCTTGCACTTCTGATAGGACCAAGTTTCTCGATATTGTCGTATTGATCAAATACACATAAAAATCTTGTAATTCCACCTTCTACAAGTATTTCATAAGTTATAGCTGCCTGAGAGAGACCTGACTGAGGCATCGCTTCTGAAATATTGTTAATCATAATACAGAAAGGCTTTTGATTAGCGTATTTTTCATCGATCCACTCACCGGTAAGTTCGCTTAATACATATCCGTCTCTTGAAATAACGGTAATATCAGATGCATTTCCATCCATAGTTGATATTGGTTTAATATCTATAGCTGATTGTGTTGTTGTTACCTCTTCTGTTTCCTGTTTCTTTCCACAGCCTGATAAAAGTAAAGAAGCTGCAATAGCACCAATTAGCAATGCATTTTTTCTTTTAGTTTTCTTCATAATCCCGTGTATATCCTTTCATGTTTAATATTTCTTCCTGCTTATCTTCCATAATAGCACGCTCATTGTCATCTATATGGTCATATCCAAAAAGATGAAGCATACTGTGTGCGGTTAAAAAAGCAAGTTCCCTTATTATTGAATGATTAAATTCTTCTGCTTGCGACTTTATTCTGTCAACATTCAAAATAATATCTCCAAGCATTAGTTCACCACTATCCTGATTAAAATAATCTACTGAATTATGCTCAAGAAAATTAAAATCGGCAGCAGTTTCATATTCAACCATAGGGAAGGATAATACGTCCGTTGGAGCATCTATATATCGATATTCTTTATTTATTGCCTTAATACCTTCATTATCAGTAAATATTACATTAATTTCACACTCATATGGACATTTCACATAATCCAAAGAAGCATTGATAATCTCATTGACAATTTCCCGATATCGCCCGGGCAATTCATAATCCAATTCATTTTCGATATAAACGCTCATCATTATCCCCTTATCTAACTTGTACATTATACACTAAATCTGCTATATAATCAAGCCTATAACCTTATATATTGTACTTTGTTAAAATTATTTATTCTTTTGAGAAGTAGATTTTTTATTATTAAGTTTGTTTTCATATGCTTCATAGGCATTGACAATTTTTTGAACCAAAGGATGCCTTACGACATCATCACTTGTAAAATTAATTACAGCAATTTCATCTATTTTATTTAATACAGATAATGCAACCTCTAAACCTGATTTTTCGTTTGGAGACAAATCTTTTTGTGACAAATCTCCTGTTATTATAGCTTTAGATCCAAATCCTATTCTTGTCAAAAACATCTTCATCTGAGCAGGTGTTGTATTTTGTGCTTCATCCAAAACAATATAAGCATTATCTAATGTTCTTCCACGCATATATGCCAAAGGTGCAACCTCAATAAGTCCTTTTTCCATGTTTTTCATAAAGCTTTCCGCTCCCATTATTTCATAGAGTGCATCATATAAAGGCCTAAGATATGGATCAACCTTACTTTGCAGGTCGCCGGGTAAAAAACCAAGTTTTTCGCCTGCTTCAATAGCAGGTCTGGTAAGAATTATACGATTTACCTCATTATTTTTAAATGCAGTAATCGCTTTTGCCATAGCAAGATATGTTTTTCCTGTACCTGCAGGGCCTGTACCAAAAACAATCATATTTTTATCTATAGCATCAACATATTTTTTTTGACCTATAGTTTTAGCTTTAACAGGTTTACCATTTATGGTATGACATATAATATTAATATCTTTATCAAGCTCACTTATAGCACTGACATCGTTATCCTTTGATTTGGTTAGAGATACAGCATAATTTATCTCTTGTTCAGAAATTGTATTACCATGTTTTGAAAGATTGATCATCTGTTCGATAACAGAAACCGCTCTGTTTACATTTTCTTCAACCCCTACTATTCTAAGTGAATCATCACGCAAAACAATAGTAACATTATATGCCTTTTCTATGTTTTTAATATTTTTATCATATTGTCCGAAAATGTTTTGAATATGATCTTCCGGAACAGTAATTGTTTTTATATATGCCATTGGATTTTTATTCTCCTTGATTCATAATTGTAATATCGGCAGGTATACCAATTAGCTCTTTAGTAACAATTGTACCACAAGCTACACAACATTCATCACTAATCTCTATTTTAACATTATTTTCAAGTATTTCTACCCCTTTTTTATTTAATTTATCAATATAGTAATTTAATTTCAAATGGGCCTTTTCAAATGCCTCTTCATTAGTATAAGTCATTAATACAGGCTCATATTCATTTATATGATTTTTCCTTAGGGATACAGGTAAATAAAATGCCTCTCCAAGCTTTATACGTATATCGTTTTGAGTTATATCATAATTATCATATTTAGCCTTTGGCTTATATGGTTCAAATATGTTTCCGGCAATGTTTAAGCCATAATAGTTTTTGCTTTTTCCTGTATATTCTTTTTCATAATGCGATAGTTCAAAAATATCATTATAATCGTATGAGACAATGGCATATACATTTCCGTTTGCCGGAACATATGAGGTTTCAATAAGTTCATCATAGTCATTATATAAGTTAATGGCGCCTGTTATAAGTATATCTCCTTTTTTTACTTCATCGCCTTTATTCATTACTTTTGTGCCTGATTCAACATATATATCAGTTATTATTCCGTCTTTAACTGCTACTATATTACATGGAGTAATGTTTTCTTTTATGTTTTCGGGAAGAATTGTTTCATTTATACTTATATTTAATCTGGTTCCTTTTAATTCACAGCTAATCCAGGCTATATCAGCATAATCATCTCTTAACATTTTTTCAAGTTCAGAACAATTTATATCTGATTTAGGTGTTCCTATTGATATATTGTGTTCTTTTAACTTTTTGATTATCTGTTCATCAGTATAAATTTCCTCCCCTGATATATTAATGTCCCATATAAAAAATGAAAATGAATAAATAAGTCCTATAAATAATATAAGCCCCAATATAAATATTTTTCTTTTTTTGTACTTGTAAAAAATATTTGGAAGTCCTTTTTTATTAATTATTTTAAGTTCAACACCTGTTTTTTTGATGTATTGCTCAAGTTCTTTATATGATTTTTGAGATATGTAAAATTTTTTACAATCTTCATCATCAAATATATTCCATATATTTAGATTGTTTTTCATACAAATGTTGATGAATCTGTCACATGAAGCGCCTTTGACAGCAAGAATAAGATAGCCTCTAAGCCATATAAGGATTTTTTTAATCATATTTTTAATCAGACCAGCTTATATCATCTATTGTTCCGCTTATAACCATATATACTGATGTAAAAGAATCGATTTTCAAATCACAGCCTTTAATATTTAATGTTTTATTTCTGCATTTAACGGAAAGCTGTTTTGAAGTAAAACTGACAATACATTTATAGCCATCAATATGTATGGATTTATTACCATATAATATAATCTGAGTCATATAAAACTCCGTTTTCTTACAATGTATGATTTAAATTAAAAAAATATGAAAAAAAGAGAGCTGATAAGCTCTCTTATATTTGGAATAAATAATCTATTATTTATTATATTTGCGTTTTCTAGCAGCTTCTGACTTTTTCTTACGCTTTACGCTAGGCTTCTCGTAATGCTCTCTCTTACGAATCTCTTGCTGAATACCAGCCTTCTGACAATTTCTCTTAAATCTGCGAAGAGCGCTATCCAAAGTTTCGTTTTCTTTAACTATTACGTTTGACATTCTATCCTCAACCTCCCTCCAGTTGTAAAATATCATATGTTTGTGCTAAACAACTGTTTGGGTACATCCAAATCGCACAGAGACTATTATACCACAATATATCAATTCGTCAACCAAAAAATGAAATTTAATGTAAATATTTTCTAATTTTCACTGTTTTTAGGCGTAACAACAAACATATCGTCTTCTTCACTATAATTAAGACTACCTTTTGCAGTTACAACTTCAATAACATGATCTTTTGCATAATTAATCCTATTCCAATCGTTTTCTGAAAGAAATGAATAATCTGATTTATGATTATATGCTTCCAAAACAGGTATGACACCAATTGTTGAGTTAGTCCAATATACATATGTTGGCTCAACTTTGACAGCGGTTACTGAATTTACCGGTGCTCCATCCACAAATTCTTTTGTAAATGTAAAATCTGTAATAATACCTAAATCTTTATTGACACCATCATATCTCTGACTTGAAACAAAATTACCAAATGAATAAACTACCCATCCGGTTCTTGTGGTTCCATCTGGATTTTCTATAGTTCTTACATCTATAGGTTCAACTACATGAGGATGACCACCAAATATTACATCAGCTCCTGCTTCAAATAATCCATCAACAACCATTTCCTGCCATGAATCAGGTACTTCAGTATATTCAGTGCCAAAATGAATAAGCGGACAAACAAAGTCAACTCCGGCGGCATCAAGATCTCTTACTTTTTTATACATTTCCTCAAGCTTAGCATTGTTATAATTATCAAGTGTATTGATACAATAAGGACTTTCAGACGGTACCGGTAAACCATTTGTTCCATAAGTATAAGCTACAAATCCAAAGGTAATACCATTTATTTCAATAATGCACTGTTTATCACATTCCTCCTGTGATTTGAACGTACCTGTATGAGGTATGCCAATAGAATCAAGATAATCTATAGTGGCATATACACCATCCTCCCATGCATCCAAAGAATGATTATTTGCGGTTTGAAGAAAATCAACACCGGCATCCTTTAAATTGTTTGCCAATATTTCAGGTGATGAAAACATCGGATAATCTGAATATCCGAGTACATCATTTATTGCACCGTTATATCTGCCGGGAAGAGTTGTTTCAAGATTGGCTATTGTATAGTCAGCATGTGAAAGATACTTCTCAACATAAGTAAAGCTGTCTGATACATCAAAAGTATCAGTATCAGGATCATAACTTCTTTCTATCTGCCATGAGTGCATCATTACATCTCCGACAACTGTCAGAGTAACCTCACGTTTAGGTGCGGGAATATCAATATCAGTCCTTTCAATCATCGAAGGTTTGCTGATATTTATAGTATATTCAAGTGGTTTTGGCGCAGTTATGTGACCTGCAAGTTTAATAGCTCCCCATATTATACCGGCGATAATCATAATAAATACAGTCATAATCATAGCTATTTGTATTTTTCTTATTCGCCTTTTTCGCTGGATTATCTTTTTTCTTTGTTCATGCAGCTCTTGAATTTTCTTTCGTTTTTCTTCGCTTGTCATATCTTGATTCCTCAAATTTTACTTAATCATAAAAAATTGATACAGTAATATAAAGAATTTGTAATATAATAAATGTTAATTATATAATATTTTTTATGAAAGCTGGGCCTTTGCTTCCTCAATACCGGCACTTAAAGCATCTTTTATTCCGGCAGGATTTTTTCCGCCTGCCTGTGCCATATTAGGACGGCCACCACCGCCGCCGCCAACAAAACCGGCAATCTTTTTAATTATATTTCCTGCATGGGCACCGCTCTTAACAGCATCATCTGTAGCCATAACGATAAGATTAACCTTACCGTCTGCCTCTGATGCAAGAATTACAACTCCTGAACCTATCTTAACCTTCATATCATCTCCAAGATTTCTTAGAGCATTCATATCTATATCTTTTACATCTACAGGTAATATTTTAAATGTACCATGTTCTATTACATTTCCCATTACATCTTTTGCAGAATCCTTATCCATTTTATCCTTTAATTTCTGGTTTTCCGACTGAAGGGATTTGATTTCTGCCAGAAGTGAATCAATCTTATCTGCAAGCTTTGATGGTTCGGTTTTTGCTTTTATTGAAGCGTTGTTTAACTCATCTTCTATTGTCTTATAATAATCAAACGCACCCTTTGAGGTAAGAGCTTCTATACGTCTAACACCTGCTGCGACACCGGCTTCAGAGATAATCTTAAATGTGTTGATTACGCCTGTACTTGGAACATGAGTACCACCACAAAGTTCCTTTGAAAAATCACCTATACTTACTACACGAACAGATTCTCCGTATTTTTCACCAAAAAGTGCCATGGCACCGGTTTTTTTAGCATCTTCAAGACTCATAATATCTGTAGTTACAGCGATATCTTTTTCTATTTCGGAATTTACTATTTCTTCAACCTTCGCTATCTCTTCTTTTGTCATAGGCTTATTGTAAGTAAAGTCGAAACGAAGTCTGTCCATAGCAACATATGAACCTGCCTGTTCAACCTGAGGACCAAGAACTATCTTTAAGGCTTTCTGTAAAAGGTGTGTTGCTGAGTGGTTCTTACATGTAAGCGCTCTTTGATTAGCATCAACACTAAGCTTAACATCATCGCCTAATCTTATATTTCCTTTACTTACATAACCAATATGTGCAGTCTTTCCACCGACAACCTTAATTGTATCCTGAACTATAAATTCACCTTCAGCAGATGTGATTACGCCCGAGTCACCACATTGACCACCCATAGTTGCATAAAAAGGAGTTCCGGCAACAAATATTGAGCCGCTTTCACCTTCGTGAAGTTCCTTGACAATATCCTTATCAGTGGTCATGGCATTGACCTTTGACTTATGGGTAAGAGTATCGTAGCCTACAAACAGATTATCCAATGTAAGTGGAATCTGTTCATAAACTGTAGCATCGGCACCCATATAGTTAGTTGTCTTTCTGGCATTTCTGGCTTTAACTCTTTGTTCGTCCATACATGAATTAAAACCGTTTTCATCAACCTCAATTTCTGCTTCTTCAAGAATTTCTTTGGTCAAATCAAGTGGGAAGCCGTATGTGTCATAAAGCTTAAAAGCTCTATCACCGGATAAAATATTACTATTTGACTTCTTTATCTCATCTATATATCCGTTTAAGATAGAAAGGCCCTGATCAATGGTTTTATTGAAGTTTTCCTCTTCTGTATTTAAGATTGAGAATATATGCTCTTTCTTTTCTTCAAGCTCAGGGTAGGCATCTCTTGAACATTCGATAACTGTCTTTGAGAGTTCTGCCAAAAAGCTGCCCTTTATACCGAGCAAACGACCATGTCTTGCAGCACGGCGAAGTAATCTTCTTAATACATATCCACGTCCTTCGTTTGAAGGAAGAATGCCGTCAGAGGTCATAAATGTAACTGAACGAATATGGTCAGTTATAAGTCTTATGGATATATCATTTTTCTCATTTTCCTTATAGGTTACGTGAGCCATCTCACAAACCTTATCTCTAAGAGCTTTGATTGTATCAACATCAAATATGGAGTCAACATCCTGAACTACAACTGCAAGACGCTCAAGTCCCATACCTGTATCGATATTTTTATTTTCAAGTAATGTATAGTTACCCTTTCCGTCATTTTCAAACTGGGTAAATACGTTGTTCCAGACTTCCATATATCTGTCACAATCGCATCCTACCTGACAATCAGGCTTACCACAACCGTATCTTTCACCACGATCCTAATAAATTACTG
>JAFUGL010000037.1 GCA_017469405.1 Lachnospiraceae bacterium
ATACGCCGATTAAAACATCGGCTTGTTAAAGTACTCTATTTTCGGCAACATTAAAGGGAACTGTCTCTCAAATACATAATTTATGACATAAAAAGGGGCCTCGCATAGATAAATTTAATTATCTAAAGCGACAGCCCCTTTCTTTTATAATATATGATTTCTTTTGGGCAATTGTTTTAAGCATCATAATTGCATAGCTTGGATTGTGCAGGATTATGGCAAGCTTACGCCTTAAAGGATTTTTAAAGCACTGGAGCTTTTGCATCTTATATCCTTTTTTAATAAGCTCATTGTCAGGATTTTGCTTAAGCATCATTTTCCAGTATGAGTTATGATCTTTTTCAAGCTTTTCGCTGTTGCCGCCGGAATTATCAGTTGATATACCTGTTCCGACTTCATAGTAAAATACTCCATGAGGATAGTAGGTTACATTTTCGTTATTTAAAAGAAGCGATGCCTGAAGAAGGTCTTCGCAATACCTGACCTTACCAAGGATGGTTTTAATGTATTTCATAAGAACTTCAGTTTTATAAAACATACTTGCTCCGACTATCCATCCGTGGTTTTGAATTATATCTTTTTGCATGCGCTTATAATTTTTCTTCTCAAATGCTTTGATATCAGCAGGAAGACAGTATGGGAACTGCTTGATACAGCCGGCTTCATCTTTGTAAAAACCCTGAACTTTTCCAAAACTCATATCGCTTTTTTCTTTGGTCATATGGTCATATATTTCTTTTAATGTGGTTTCTGAGTAAAACAAATCTCCTGCGCCTATACTATGGACATATTTTTTAGTTGCAAGAAGCAGAGCATCATAGAGATTTTGAACCGTACCGACATTTTTTGGATGATTTAAAACTTTATAGTTTTTATATTTTTTTTCTTCAAGGTACTTTACGGCTTCATCCATACAGTTATTGGAAGAACCGTCATCTGCCATTATAAGTTCCAAATCTACATCCTTTTGGCAGATAATAGAATCAAGTGATGTTTTTATGGCATCGGTTTCTGAATTATAAAATAATAATAAAATACTAAATTCTCTCATTGGACTGCTCCTTAAGTATCTTTTGGATTTTGCTGTTGTTGCCCCATATAGCCTTTGAGTCATATGGTCTGTCAGGAAACTCACCGTATAAAAGTTTTATGTCGAAATTGTTGTCCTTTATAAATTGTTCTACACGTTCTGATAGCTTCATAGGCTTTCCGGAACAGCAGTTTATGATACCTGTTACAGATGTCTGTGTAACTACTGACGCAACCTGGTAGCAAAATTCATCATAGTCTATGAAATCGAATTGATTTTCACCGGAGGTAAATGGAAATGTTTTCTGCCCGCTTTTTGCAGCCTGTGCTATCTTTGAAAATATGGAGCAGCCATAATCTACATTTCCCACGATATAAAAACCACGTATCCACTGATATGTGAAATCATTCTGCCTTTTGAGAAGTTCTACGGACTGCCTGAGTGAATTTTTGCTTATACCATATAAGCTCAAGGGATTTGCAGGTGTTTTTTCGTCGATACTTCCTTCGTGAAATCCAACTTCATGCATACTTCCAAGAACTGCAACCTGTTTAATTCCGGCAGTTATCATATTGCTAAGAAATATATAGTGATTATATAGATCTCCCAGATGATTTAAAGAGTCGTGTTTGAAACCGTCACGCCATGCAAGATGAAGCAGGGCATCCGGCTTGTCAAAGTATTCAAATGGACTATCTATGGCAAAGATATCTGCTGCCACTGATTTAGCTCTTGAATCTATATGTGCAATATCAAAGTCTGTTGCGATTACTTCCTGATTTAAATCAAGGAGTGCTCTTACAACTCCCTGGCCTATATAACCATTTGCACCTGTTACTAATATTTTCATTTTTCCCATGCCTTCTTTTCAAAATTATATTTTTTGATTATCTTTGCCGGAACTCCGGCTGCCATAGCATAATCCGGTATATCTTTAACTACGACCGCATTTGCACCGATTATAGCATGCTTGCCTATGGTTACGCCCGGCATAATTCGTGCACCTATACCTATAAATGCACCCTCTTTTATATGTGTAGGCTTGACTATAAGCTCCTGGTCAATTACATCTTTATTGATATCGGAAAAACTGTGTCCGCAGTCGGATATATAGACATTAGCGGATATGGTTACATCCTTTTCGATTTCAAGCTTGTCACCGGCTATTATATGACAGCCCTGTTCGATGGATACTCCATCGCCTATTATTATCTCTCCGCTTAAATTTTTTCCTCCGTGCCTTCTTACACATTCCATACGGGCAAGTCCCTGGATTGTAACATCACGACCGGCTTTTATATATCTTGGATTGACAAGTCTTAAAGGTTTTGCCATATAACTTTTTTTTCCAAAATGTCCGAAACGGCGGTATAAAATTATATATCTGATATAGTATCTTATATCAATTAAAATATTAATTATAGTATCTTTCATAGCCACCTCTTATTTTGAATTCCCCAAAATAGTATAAACCCAGTTGGAAAGAGCGTACTTTGAAACTATCTCATTGGGAACGTCATTATACTTTGTTGTAAAGAAATCTTCCGGTACAACCGGATCATCTTTGTCAATTATACATATATTTCCGTATTTATAGAAATCATATTCTTTTACATACGGATTTGTTGTAATAAGTTTGGTATGACATCCAAGACTTTCTATGGTTCGCATTGTAAGTCCTGCCTGAGAACCGAACTGTACATCAAGCGCAATTTTTGAACGCTTCATAATCTCTGCCATAGTCTCAAATTTCATGCCGGATATATGGATATATTTTGGTGACATCCACTTGTTTTTTACCGGAAGAACAGCCTGAATATAATGCTTTATCTGATAACCTAACATATAGATAAAACATTTCTTTTCATCGAGATTGTATCTGGTCATAATTTTATCAAGTACTGATATCCTTGCAGAATGGATAAGTCCTGACATGTTGAGCAGGTATTTTTTCTTTTCACCATTATATACATGTGCAGATGTATAAAATAAAGGCAGATGTTCAAAACCATATTTTTCTACATCATTTAAATCAAATGAATATATCTTCTCATAGTATTTCTTGTTTTCCTCAAAATGCTCAACTCTTGCCACATCATCCCACAGATAAAGAATGAATTTTGCCTGTGGCTGGTTCTTTTTGAAGCGCTTGAGTATATCAGGATTAAGATGCCTTCCGACAATTACAAATACATAGTCATATTTTTTATCTTCTTTTAGAAGTTTATTGATCTGTCTTCTTCGTGTTTTCCTCTCAAGGTATCTGCCCTTAACCATGGCGTTAAACAGCTTTTCGATTGCAGTATATTTTCCGATTGGGGTAAATAATGTTACTTCATATCCAAGATTTTCGATTTCCTCTTTGATCTTATCGTCATAGTTGTAAAAACCTAAAGAAATAAACAATACGGATTGCATATTTTGCTCCTTGATACTTTCAAAATTTAGTAATATAATTTATCATATTGACAATAACAAAAAAAACATGATATGTCAATAAATCAGCATATCGACGAATCATTGCCTTTGTGATAAAATGGGCGAAGATATGGTTAGTATTCAATAAATCTAAACCGGAGAATTGTTATGGAGATTAAGAAATATCAATTTCAAATTCATGGTGACGACAGAGGTCAGCTTGTTGCTCTTGAAGAGATGAGGGATATCCCGTTTGAGATAAAAAGGGTTTATTATATGTATGATACAATTGAGGGAGTAAGGAGAGGCTTTCATGCACATAAGTGTTTGGAGCAGATTCTGATATGTATCCATGGCTCCTGCAAAATCCTTATGGACGATGGCAGTGAAAAGGTTGAAGTGACTTTGGATAAGCCATATGAGGGACTTTATATTTCAAATGCAATATGGAGAGAGATGTTTGATTTTTCACCGGATGCTGTTTTGATGGTGCTTGCGTCAGAGTATTATGATGAAGCTGATTATATAAGAAATTATGATGATTTTTTGAAGTATATAGGAAAGGCATAGAAATTACCGGATTAATATAGAAAGAGAGAGCTTATATGATTAATGTTCCTTTTGCATCGGTCGATGTGATGCATAGAGAAATAAAAGATGAAATGCTTGAGGCGTTTAACAGAGTATATGATAATAACTGGTTTATACAGGGCAGGGAGTGCGAGGAGTTTGAAAAGGAATTTGCAGCTTACTGTGGAGCGTCGTATTGTGTCGGCTGCGGCAATGGCTTGGATGCTCTCTATCTTATACTTCGTGCCTATGGCATAGGTAAGGGCGATGAGGTCATAGTGCCTTCCAATACTTATATTGCAACCGCACTTGCTGTTTCTTATACAGGTGCGAAGCCTATATTTGTGGAGCCTTATATCGAGACATTTAATATTAATCCCGGGTTGATTGAGGCTGCTGTTACTGATAAAACAAAAGCAATCATGGCAGTTCATCTCTACGGACAACCTGCTCGTATGGATGAGATTAAGAATGTTGCCAAACGATATAATTTAAAGGTCATTGAGGATTCGGCACAGGCGCATGGTGCAACTTATAAGGGTATTAAAACAGGCGCTCTTGGCGATGCGGCGGGATTCAGCCTTTATCCGGGTAAGAATCTGGGTGCTCTTGGCGATGGCGGAGTAATAGTTACAAATGATGAGGAACTTGCCAAAAGATGCCGCGCACTTGGTAATTATGGTTCCGATTATAAATATCATCATATCTATAAGGGCAATAATTCAAGGCTTGATGAACTTCAGGCTGCACTGCTTCGTGTCAAGCTTAGATCACTTGATAAGTGGAATAAAAGAAGAAATGAGATAGCACATATGTATATCGATGGCATAGATAATGAAAATGTTATTTTGCCGGTAACAGATAAAGATATGACTCACGTATATCATATTTTTGGAATAAGAACAAGTAAGCGAGATGATTTGGAAAGATATCTTTCGGATAAGGGTATCGGAACCAACAAGCATTATCCTATACCTATGCACCTTCAGGGAGCATATGCCGAGCTTGGATTTAAAGAGGGAGATTTCCCTGTCGCAGAGGAGATTTCCAAAACTGAACTTAGTATGCCTATGTATTATGGAATGACTGATGAAGAGGTCAGTTACGTGATTGATGCAGTGAACTCGTGGAGATAATGTGTCTTTATAATTTATTAACAGTCCGGATATGTATATAGGGCATTATGCTAAGAGCAATATTGGAGTGATAAGAGGAAATATCATGTTTAGATTTGAATATTTTGACAGTTCCAAGGAAAAGGACTGGGACAATTTTATAGATGAAAGATCAATAAACGGTACATTTCTTGTTAGCAGAAGATTTTTGAATTACCATCCGGTAGAAAGATTTAAGGATGTGTCGCTTGTTATATATAATGATAAAAATAATATAGCGGCTCTTTGCCCTGCGTGTGAAGTGGAAATTGATGGTAAGAAAACCTTCTTCTCGCATAGAGGCAGTACATTTGGTGGAATAATAACAGATAAAAAACATTATAATGCCAAGTATGTTATGGCTATGGTGGCTGAGCTTAAGGAATTTTTGAAAACTGAGGGCTATGAGAAGGTGTATCTTAAGCAGACTTCAGATATTTTTTCCATGGTTGAAAGTGATCTTTTTCAGTATGCGTACTGCTATCATGGATTTAAGGAATATAAGGAACTCAGCACCTATGTCGATTACACAGGTTATAAAGATGATATAATATCCAACTTTGCTCAGGGCAAACGTACCAATGTTCATAATTGTATTAAGGAAGGCTTGGTTGTTAAGCCTTTGACGAAAGATGAGGATATAGCTTTATTTTATGATATATTATGTGAGAATCTTGCCAAGTATGATACCAAGCCTGTTCATACGCTTGATGAATTGCTTGAATTTAAAAATAACAGGCTTAAAGATGAATGCGGTTTTTTTGGTATCTTTAAGGATGAAGAGATGATTGCAGGTTCTATGATGTTTTATTTTGCAAAGGCAGGATGCGCTCATACTCAGTATCTTTGTGCAAGACAGGCTTATAATAAGCTTAGCCCTATGACATTTATGTATTATTCCATGATTGATGAGATGAAAAAAAGGGGCTATGCAAGAATTTCATGGGGGACTGCTACAGAGGATCTTGGCAGATATCTCAATATGGGACTTATTACAAGCAAGGAGGATTTTGGAAGCTCTTATTGTAATAATCTTATCTATGCTTTGGAGTAATTATGAAAAAGAAAATTTCTGATATATTAAATCTATATAAAAATATGTCTACGCCCGCCAAGGCTTCGATATGGTTTTTGTTCTGTAATATCCTGCAGATGGGGCTTGGAGTAATTTCGACACCTATCTTTACAAGAATTATGGAGCCTTCTGAATTTGGAATAACCAATACCTATAATTCATGGAGAAATATTCTTATAATCTTTACATCGGTAAATCTTTCGTATGGTGTTTTTAACAATGCCATGGTCAAGTATGAAGATGCTAAAACAAGAAATCAGTATGTATCAAGTATGCAGTGCCTTTATTCACTGATTACCTGCGCATATTTTATATTTTATCTTTTGACCAGAAACTGGTGCAATAGTGTACTCAATATGTCAACATCTCTGGTTGTGATGATGTTTGCCGATTTGCTTTTATATCCTGCACTTCTTTTTTGGAGCGGAAGACAGAGGTATGAGTATAAATACAAGAGTCTGGTCGCAGTCACTCTGGTGATGTCGGTTTTGTATATATTTGTAGGTGTAGTTGCCGTGCTTTTAAGCAAGGATAAAGCTATGGCAAGAATCACATCTACAATTGCGGTAAATGTTGCATTTGGTGTATTCTTTTATATATATCATTTTATAAAAGGAAAAAAGCTTGTTGTACCGAAATTCTGGAAATTCGCTCTTGCTTTTAATATACCTTTGATACCGCATTATCTGTCAGAGATAGTTCTTACCCAGTCAGACAGAATTATGATTTCAAAGCTTGAAAGTGATGCTGCCACCGCCAACTATACAATAGCGTATAGCATAGTTTTAATTATGCAGCTTGTCATGTCCGCCATAAGTGCATCTTACCTACCGTGGAGCTATGAGCAGCTCAAGGCTAAAAATTATGAGTCTTTGAAGAAAATGGGTAATATACTTATAGTACTTATATCCGGATGCATATTTATGCTTATGATGTTTATCCCTGAGATAATCTATATATTTGCAGGCAATAAATACTCAGATGCGGTTTATTGCATTCCACCTATCGCGCTAAGCATATTTTTTATGTTTTTGTATGAGCTTTTTTCCACTGTGGAATTTTTCTATGCAAAAAATATATTTGTTATGATTGCATCGGTTATGGCAGCCGCATTAAATGTAGGGCTTAATGCATATTTTATTCCGATATTCGGATATCATGCTGCCGGTTATACAACGCTGTTTTGTTATTTTTCTTATGCACTTGGACATTACATTTTCTATAGACGCATTTGCAAAAAGACTCTTGATATAAAGGAAATTTATGACAGGAAGTTTATTATGCTTTTGTCGGCATTTATGTTTGCTGTTACGATTACGGTTAATCTTGTTTATGATAAGATTTTAATAAGATATGGCATGGCAGTGATTTTGATTGCTGTTGCTTATATTAAGAGAAATGTAATTATTGAAAAATTCAGGATGATGAAGGGCAAGGAATGATATTGCCTGTTATCATTGTATCGGGATAGCTATTTATCTGTGAAAGGAAAATATGAGTATGGAAAATGTAAAGCTTAGTGTTCTTATTACAACATATAATATAGAAAAATATGTAGATGAGACTTTAAAAAGTGTTCTTGCTCAGAAAACTGATGAAAAATTTGAGGTTTTGGTCGGAGATGACGGTTCGTCAGATGGTACTGTCGGGGTAGTTAAAAAGTGGCAGGAGAAGTATCCTGATATTATAAGTTTATATGTTATGGACAGAGATAATAATGTCAAATATAACAGAATTGAAAGAGCTTCAAAAAACAGAATTAATCTGATAAAGCATGCTAAGGGTGAATATTTTATATTTCTTGACGGAGATGATTTTTACAATGATGACACAAAATATGATAAGCAGATAAAACTTCTTGATTCAAAAGAATATCAGGATTGTGTGGCGTGTGGACATAATTCGTGGATTTACTGGAATGAGGATAAAAAAGAGTTAATTAACAGATGTGAAAAAAAGATTGTTGTGAAATCATCGGATTATTGGAAGTACGGTATGTATCTTTTGAGTAATTCGATAATGTTCAGAAATATTTATAGGGATGGTTCTTCGGAAAAAATACCGGTTTCTTATTTTGATGATAATATGATAACCTTTTGTGCGCTTTCAAAGGGCGATATCTTATATATTCCCGATGTGATGGCGTGTTACAGACAACTTGATAATTCATCCTGGAACAGTGTGGATGATATCGAAAAAAATATTATAAATCTGATAGATCTTGATATAGAATTAAGAGTAGATAAATCTTTTAGAAAAGAGAGTATATATAGGCATCTTTATTCTATGTATTATATCTGGAGGCATCCTGATGAGGTGACTGATGAAGTATATAATAAGTTCGCAGCTCAGATTGAAAGAGACAGGCTGTCGTGGACGAAACACTGGTTGCTTTATAAAAAATATGGAAAGCTTAGAAAGATGAAGATGTCAGCGTGGATGTGTGCGACTTTGTTTAGATATATATTTGTAAAAATTGGAAGGAAGATATTTAAGAAATATCTGTAGGAGGAGATAGATGTGAAGATTTCATCTTTATATAAGGGAGTAAAATTCAGATTGGGCAATTTTGTGGCAGATAAGAAACTTCCTAAAGCACAGATTAAAATCGAGCAAAGAAGACTTGAGAGAAAAGAAAAGAAGAAGATAAATGTTATTTTTGTGTGTCACAGACCGGCTGTATGGAATGCTTTGAAATCAGTATGTGATGCATGTATAGAAGATAAGAGATTCAATGCATTTATAGTTGCCATACCAAATAAAAAAAATCTGCCTGAGATAGGATTTTCACACGAGGAATATATATCTGAGGGTGCTTATGATTTTTTTAAGGATTATCCATGCAAGGTAATTAAAGGCTATGACGATAAAACGAAAAGATGGTTTGATTTAAGGAGATTAAAACCTGACTACATTTTTTTTCAGACACCATATGATGCCTGCAGACCACCTGCATATAAAAGCAACAGAGTGGCTGCTTATGCAAAAATTTGTTATGTGCACTATGGTATGCCTTTTATGAATGGGTATATAGCCGAGGAATCATTTCCGATAAGCTTTCTTAAAAATACGTATTTTCATTTTGCAGAATTTGAAGAGATGCGCAAATTTTATATAGACAGAGTTGCTGACAATGCGGTTCATAAAAAGGAGAGGGTTTTACTTACGGGATATCCAAAACTTGATGAAGCAAAAAACTTTGTCGGCTGTGAAGGGAAAAACTGGATATATAAGGGCGATGAAAAAAGATTTAGGATTATGTGGACCCCAAGATGGAATACCGAAGAAGGTAATTGCACGTTTTTTACATTTAAGGATTTTGTCCCTGAGTATGTTGAAGCAGATGAAAATCTTGAACTTTTATACAGACCTCATCCTCAGGCTGAACAGGAGTTTTTGGGAAGAGGGATAATGACAAAAGAAGAAATTGATGCATATAGAAAAAAGTACGAAGATAGTAGTAATATGTCCATAGATAAAAGTGGAGACTACCTAGACAACTTTTACTCTTCAGATGTTTTGATAACTGATGAATCATCAATTATACCTGAGTATTTTCTTACAGGCAAGCCGCTTATCTTCACATATGACGAGACTCATTTGAATGAATTCGCAGAGTCTATCTCAAAGGGCTTTTATTGGGTGAAAACACCAAATGAACTTCGCACCTGCCTTGATAAACTTATATCAGGTGAAGACCCGCTAAAAGAAACCAGAGCCCGTCTCATCAAAGAACATTTCTACCTTCCGGAAAAAGGCTCCGGATGGGAAATCAAAGAAATAATAAAAGCTGATTTTCTGGCATAGTATAACGTGGAAACAGGCACTTTGACACATCTTTTTTTGAATGTGACAAAGTGCCTGTTTCTTCGTATCATCTCTATAAAAGTTCAAGTATTATAAAAGCTCAAGTATTGTGTTTACAAGTAAATCGTTTTGCTTTGGCTTCATAAAGCAGAATCTTATATATTTGTTGTCCAAGCCGTGGAAATTGGAGCAATTCCTAATTATGATTCCTTTGGTACGGCAATGCTCCTCGATAGCCTGAGCAGTAAGATCGTCTTTAAGGATTTTCACAAGCATATAGTTTGCATATGGTTTAAAAAGCTTGATGTTTTTATTGGTATTCATAGCGGAAAATATAAGGCTTCTTTCTGTATGAATCTGTGAACGGGATTCATCAATATATTTTTTATCCTTAAACATAGCCGTGCATGCAGCAGCAGTAAGAGTGGAGATATTGTTTGGAGCTGTTGTCACGGATATCATTTCCAAGTGAGAAGGATTGCTTATGACTGAGTAGGCAAGTCGAAGTCCCGGCACTGCAAAGAATTTTGAAACACTTCTTAAAACTGCGATATTTTCAAATTCTTTCACAAGCGGAATACTTGTGAGTTCTTCATAATTTTCAGTAAATTCGATATACATCTCATCTATGATAAGGAAGATTTCAAGCTCCTTACAAACCTCAGCTATAAGCTCTATATCAGGTTTATTGATAATCTGTGATGTAGGATTGTTTGGGTTGCCAAGTATTACCATGTCATATGAAGAGTCAAGTTTTGAGACAAAATCCTTGATGTTTGGCACATAGTCCTTTGATTCATCAAGATCATAATATGAAACTTCGCATCCGTATATGGAAAGAACTCTCTCATATTCGGTGGCAGTCGGTGAAAAAATCATGGCTTTTTGCGGGATTATAAGTGAGCAGTAAAGCCTGAGCATATCTGAAAGACCGTTGCCAAGTACGATATGGGCTTCGTCGGCACCGGAATAAGCAGATATTGACTTTTTCAGTTCGCCATAGTACTCGGACGGATATTTAATTATACTTCCCAGATTTTCATTGAGTGATTTTTTTACAGATTCCGGAATGCCCATAGGATTTAAATTTGAATTGTATAAAATAGTATCAAGCTGTTCTATACGTAGCGGAATTTTTGACATTACTAACCCTCCATATCATTAAAAATAAATTATTTGTATTAATATTATTTTTTTGCTATAATGTACTTTGTGATATTAGCATTGTATATGTAAATTATATCATATAGCCGGTATAGAGGCAAACGTAAAAAACGATTAAAATTTGGAGAAACAAATGAAAGCTGTTGTAGAGCATTATGCCAAAGGAGAATTTCAGATTGACAGACCAAGTATTGAAATCTCCGAAGAACAATTAAAACTTAATATAGAATCGGGAACAGTATATGAAGGTTCATTTAATGTTAAAAGTACAAATGACCATATCATCAAGGCAATGGTTTATGATAGTCGCTATACTTTAAGATTTGATAATCACACCTTTATAAGCAGAAACTTTGACGTGACATACTCATTTGATGCTACTTGTCTTGAGGCCGGTAAAAGCTATAAGGGTCATATCAGTATTATTTCTGATGGCGGAGAGTTTAAGATTCCGTATGATATCGAAGTTGTTACACCGTATGTAAAGTATGGTGATGAGAAGATTGATGATTTGTTTAAGTTTGCAAGTCTTGCAGAGAGTAACTGGAGTGAAGCTGCAAAGATTTTTGTTAGGGATGATTTTAAGAGAACCTTTATAAATAAGGAACCGATAGTTGAAAATATCTATGGAAGCCTTATGGCAAGTTTATCTGTCAATCAGGCACTGGAAGAGTTCCTTGTTTATGTGCACAAAAAGCGTGCTCTTACACTTTCTGTTTCCAAGGCTAAAATAAATGTTGAAATGCCGACTGAACTTTCGAGGATTTCAATTAATATAAGCAAAAATACCTGGGGATTTACTAATTCCACAGTACGCTCGATGGATGATTTTCTTGTGCCTGCAAAGAAAAATATCACCAGCAATGATTTCTATGGAAATTTATTTGCACTGGATGTACTTATTTCTCCGGAAAATGTTCCGGAAGGAGTTTCGTCGGGAAAAATTGTTATAGAAAATATCTATCAAAAGATTGAAGTAACCATCAATCTTATAAAACCGCAGACTAAAAATGTAGTATCTCCTAGGACAGGCAATAAAAATCATATGATCAACAATAACAAGGTAAGACTTGTTAAGACTTATCTTGATTATCGTATGGACAGATTGCCTTTGAAAGATTATGTGTCTAATACTTTATTTGCGTTTGAAAATCTTGCCAGGTATGTGCCTGAGGAAGACATGTACAGACTTGGTATCATGCATATGAATATTATGCAGGATGAACTTACCAAGGTTGAACAGGAATTTTTGCGTATTGAGGCGGATGTAGATAATACTCTCATGAACAATATGCAAAGATGTTACTATGAGTATCTTAAGGCACTTGTTTTAAAAGATGAAGAAACTATCAATCATGCGAGAAATACCATAAGAAGAAATTTCAGAACCGAAAAAGATAAGATGTTTTATTTCTGGCTCTTACTTTTTATGGATGATACATATACAGAGGATCAGGGCTCTCTTTATAAGGAGATAATAAGTCTTTATGAAGAAGGTTATAACAGCCCGATCATGTACCTTGAGCTTTGCGAGATATTTAATAATAATCCGCTTTTGTTTAAACGTATTACACCTCTTGAGACAACAACCATCAGATGGGGACTTAGACATAAATTTATCTCGGATGAAGTTATAGATGAATTTATCCGTCTTGCAGGTACATTTAAAGAATTTAATACCAAGATATTTAATATCATGGAAGCTATATATGAAAAGACAAAGAGCGAAGAAGTACTTAAGAGTATCTGCTCGATGCTTATCGGTGCGGGTAAGCTTGATCATAAGTATCATAAATATTATAGGGATGCGGTAGAAAAGAATCTTAAATTTATAGGTCTTAATGAATGTTTTGTAAAGAGTATGAATTTTTCAAGATATGACCTCATACCTACATCGGTACTTATGTATCTTAATTATAAAAATACTCTCAATGAGAGTGAACTTGCTTACCTTTATGCCAATGTAATATACAATAAAGCACAGCATATGAAAGTCTACCATGAGTATTGTACAACCATGGAAGATTTTATGGAAAATATGATCATCAAGGGTAAGGTAAGCGATGACCTTACAGTTTTATATGATGAATTTTTGGAGCCTGAGAGTGTAAGTCCGCTATATGCCGGCAAGCTTATAAATATTATCTACAGACGAAAACTTGTCTGCTATAACAAGGGTATCAGGGCTGTTATAGTTACTCATCAGGAGATAGAAGAGGTTCAGCGTGTGCCTATCGTAAATGGTGAGGCTTATGTTGAAATTCTTTCCAATACAGCTTCCATAGTCTTTGAGGATGGAGAAGGAAATGTGTATGCAGGTTCTATCCCATACAGGCTTGAGAAGATTGTTGATGAAAAAGCTTATATGCCGATTTGTCATGAATATAGTCCAAGAGATTACAGGGTGCTTCTTGACAACTATCAGTCGCTTGGAGACTTTACTTACAAGAGAGCAATTGAGGTAAATGCTGCCAGAGATATAATTAACTGCGACCGTATTTCTTATGATTATAAGCAACAGGCACTTTTAAATATTATTGAATACTATCATGAAAACCTGGATGCTGAGGTACTTAAGAAGTATCTTGAAAAACTTGATATCGAATATTTGAATCATTCAAATGCAAGAAGTATCATCATGTATATGATCGATATGAATATGTTTGATAAGGCATTCCAGGCAGTTAAGCTTTACGGTTTTGATGAGATAGCTTCAGATGAATTATACAGACTTGCTGATTATGGTGTTGAGGATTCAAACGGATTCTTAAATGAAGACCTTATGTCTATATGTATTCAGCTTTACAAAACCGGTAAGGTTAACAGCAGAATTCTTGTATATATCATGAATAATTTCAAGGGTGACCTTGAAGAGCTTTCAACACTCTTCAAGATGGCCAGAGATAAGGTTAAAGATATATCTTTGCTTGTTGAAAATACTCTTGCACAGATGATGTTTGCAAATGGAAATGTTGAAAATATCTACGATATATTTACTGCTTATTACAGTGGCAGAAGCAGGGGACTTGTCGTAAAGGCATTTCTTAGATTTACGGCACAAAATTATCTGATTAAGGATGCACAGGTTCCGGGTAATATATTTGATTATCTCTATAATGAAATAATCAAAGGAAATATCGATGATGAGATTTCCAAGATGGCACTTATAGCATATCTTAGCAAACTTGATAAATTTACTCTTGAACAGCGCGAATGGATAAGTGATACGGTCGGTAAGTTTATGGACGGTGGAAAGATACTTCCGTTTTATAAGAGCTTCAGAAGTTTCATCAAGCTGCCGCAGGATGTATTTCTTAAAACTTATCTTATATATAAGTCGGATGTCGGCAGACAGATTGAAGTTAAGTATGCATTTGACACAGGAACACGTCAGTCCTTAAGTTTTAAGAATGAGAGACTTGATGAGATGATACCGGGAATGTATGTTAAAGAGTTTGTTGTATTCCACGGTGAAAGACTTGTGTATAAAATCGATGAGGATAAGGATAATAAGGCATATGTGGTTGAGAGTGAAACCTTAAAGACCAAGTCGTTTAATCGTAAGGACAGAAGCCGGTTTGAGATTATCAACAGTATGCTTGTTAATCAGGAAATGCGTGAGGATAATGAGCTTCTTGAGACGCTCGATGTTTATTTTAATACTATACATCTTTACGAAGAGAATTTAAATATTTTATAGGATACTAAGGAGGCTTTTCATGGCAGAAGCGTATTTTATAGGAATGGATCTTTGTCCGGAGTCCACTCAGATAAGCTTTTATAATGATATAAAGCGAGAGCCGGAGACGGTTAACCAATTAAATAATAAAGAAACTTATATGATGCCTAATATTCTCTTCTACAGCAATAAAACAGGAGACTGGTATGTGGGATCGGAAGCTTCGGAAGCCAGATTTAAGGAAGAGGGAATCATTCTTGATGAGCTCTATGACAATGCCCGTAGTGAGGAACAGATAGAGATTGGCAATAAAAGCTATACCTATAGACAACTCTTCCTTATGATGCTTAAGATGCATATAGATTCATTTCTTTACAGATATGAAGGAGCGGTTGTGAAAAAACTGGTTATAACAGTGCCGGATTACAGTAAGGATTTGTATAAGGTTCTTGGTTCACTTCATAAGGAGCTTGATATAGACAAAAGCTGCATCAGTTTAACAAGCCATCTGGATAGCGGACTTTATTATATATTTAATCAGAGCCCTGACCTATGGGTAAACAGTGTTGCACTTTTTGATTATAATACAGACGGACTTCAGTATTACAGGATTGATATATCAAGAGGCAGGAGTCCTGAAGTTATTCAGGTTTCTCACGAAGATTATACAAAACAGTTTAATATGTCCATGTTTGCAGGGGATAATATCCTTATGGATGTTACATTTTCAAAAATTGTTGAGCATGAGATGAAGAAGACTTACATTTCCTCAGTCTTTCTTACCGGACTTGGATTTTCGGAAAAATGGATGAATAAGTCACGTAATATATTGTGTCAGGGAAGAAGAGTCTTTGCCGGACAAAATATCTATACCAAGGGTGCGTGCTATAAGGCTGTTGGTGGAGAGTACGAGGAATTTTATAAAAAATATTTTGTGGAAACAGAAGAAAATGTTCTTTTTGATATAGGTATCTCAAGTGGTGATGAGGATGATGAGTTTATTCCTATCGCACTTGGAGGACGCCAGTGGTACAATATAAAAGGTAAGATAAATATAATACTCGATGATACGGATATTGTGACCATTATATATAAGAGCAGAGTAACGGATCAGGAAATCAGGGAGAGCGTCAAGCTTCACGGTATACCGAAAAGACCAAATAAAACTTCTAAGTTTTCTATTGAAGTTGAGTTTGAGTCGCCTAATAAGGGAGCTGTTATAATTAAGGACCTGGGATTTGGAAAGCTCTTCCCAACTACGAACAAGATCTATCGTAAGGAGTTTGAGGTATAATGTCAAAGGTATTGTTATGTACAACTAAAGAGGCATCTCATCCGTTTATATTTTTAAATACCAAGGTTGAGATTAATACATATGAAGAGCTTTGCTTTTATATATACAATAATACTGTGCTTATAAGCAAGTCATCCATATCTGACAAGCTTTTTGACTGGATAAGGGATGAACTTGATATGCCGCAGCTTGCGGCTAAGCTTGCTGCTCTTTCCAATAAGACCAGTTTTGTGCAGGATCTTTTGGTCGAGATTTTAAATGAAGGGGATTATTATGAGCCGGAAGAAATAACCACCTATATAGAAGCATGGCAAAAATACAGAAAGCTTTCTCCAAATCAGAGAAAAAAACTTAAAGCAGACGGATATCTGGGATATAGAAGATATATAAAGGCTGCATCAATTTATGATGAGATTCTTGAAGAAAAGGACTCCATAGAAGATAAGGTGTTTATCGGTAATGTTTATCATAATAGAGCTGTTGCGTCTGCCAATAATTTAAATACCGAAGAAGCAAAAAAATATTTTCTTAAAGCTTATGAGTATAATCAAAATGAAGAGTCTTTGAGAAGCTATCTTATAGTATATGCTTCAACCAGTGATACCGCTGCTTTAAAGCAGGAGATGCGCAGATTTGATCTGGGTGAGGATGAGTTTGAAAGTCTTATGATTGAGATAGGTGATTCAAACGAGGATGTAAGAGAGATGACTATTTATTCTATGCTTCAAAGGGCTATATATAATAGAATGAATAAGGATATGATTGACTACGATAAGAGAATGGATATTATACTTGGTCAGCTTAAGGATGAGTTTAGAGAGCAGGCGATTTAGTTATCGGGCTGATTGATCGGTATGATAAAATTGGAATTATATCGTAAGGATAAGTTAAAAAGTAGGCGATTTGATGGGTTTATTTGATAAATTTAAGGATTATCTTAACGAGGAGCCTGATGATGATATAGACGAGGCAGAAGCAGAAGAAAAAAGACAGAAGCAGGCTGCGTTAAAGGAAAAAAAAGAAGCCAGGAAGGCAAGAAAGAAAGCCAGGAAAGCTGCACTCTCCGATAATGACGATATCGTCGATATGGAGAAGGAGCTTAAGTCAGTAAAGGCAGCTAAGAAATCTGACAACGAAAAGGCTATTGTCAAGGATGTATGTGAACAGCTTGTGGATGTTTCGTATCATATGGAGGATATGAAGCAGGAGTATAAAGTTGTGACGGATTATCTCGTTGACATACAAAGGATAGATGAGCTTCCGATACAGATGGCAAATGATATAATAGATACTGCCAAAAGTATCGAACTTATGGAAAGAGATAAGCAAAAGTATCTTGCTTCGGAAAACCTTTTAACCATGGAACAGTATAATCGCATATCCATGTATGAGGATGATGTTATAAAGACCGTCAAGGAGTTAAATGAGATGGAGATGCGTGACGGACTTTTAAAGAGTGATATGGGCTATCTGGAAGGTGAGAAGGAAGATTTAGAATACTTAAGAGACGAATATGCCGATAGTATCACAAGGATACGTGGTATCATGATTGGCATATTTTTAGTTTGCTTTGCAGCCATGGCAGGATTGCTTATATTTGCTTTGGGCAAGCGGGAAAATGTAACGGTATATGCACTTGGCATAGGTGCGATGCTGATGATAGCATTTGCAATATCATATGTTAAATATCTTGATTATAACAATGATATCAGAGATATTAATGCAAAGCATAAGAAGGCGGTTTCACTCCTTAATAAGGTTAAGGTAAAGTATATAAATAATGTCAATGCCATAGATTATTTATATGAGAAATTTGGAGTCAATTCCTGCAAGGAACTTGAGTACCAATGGGAACAGTATAATACAATGGTAAGTGATGCTCTTAAATACTCAAGAGCCAATAAAGATTTAAGATTTTTCAAGGAACAGCTTATAGAAAAGCTTAAAAAGATAGGCGTAAGTGATGCGGAGGTTTGGACAAGACAGACCAATGCACTTATAGACAGGCGTGAGATGGTGGAGATAACTCATGGTCTTAATGTCAGAAGGCAGAAGTTGAGAGAAAAGCTTGCTACCTGCGAAAAGATTAAAAATAATGCGACTACGGCTCTTAAGGCGGCGATAGAAGAAAAGCCGGAGCTTAAGGCATACGTTGCCGAGATACTTGAGTCTTACAGACTAAATCTTGAAAATTAAAAACAGTATATTAATGCAATAGTTTAAAGATAAAATTAGAATAGATAAAGAAAAATAAGTTGAATACTTAAAGAAAAGTGATATAGTTATCTGATAATGTGATAATAATAAATTTTATATACATAACCGGAGGATTTTTAAATTATGGCTAAGGAACTTGAAAAAAATTACAACCCGTCTGAAATTGAGGAAAGGATTTATAAAAACTGGGTTGATAAGAAGTATTTTCATGCTAAGGTAGATAGAAGCAAAAAACCTTTTACTATCGTTATGCCGCCGCCAAATATAACAGGACAGCTTCATATGGGACATGCTCTTGACAATACCATGCAGGACATTCTTATAAGATTTAAGAGAATGCAGGGTTATAATGCACTGTGGCAGCCGGGTACCGACCATGCGGCTATCGCTACAGAGGTTAAGGTTATCGAGTCCTTAAAGGAGCAGGGAATCGACAAGCAGGATCTTGGACGTGAGGGATTCCTTGAAAAAGTTTGGGACTGGAGAAGAGAGTATGGCGGACGTATCGTAAACCAGCTTAAGAAGATGGGTTCTTCTGCTGACTGGGACAGAGAACGTTTTACCATGGATGAAGGCAATAACAAAGCAGTTACAGAAGTTTTCTGTAAGCTATATGATAAGGGACTTATATATAAGGGATCAAGAATTGTAAACTGGTGTCCTGTATGTCAGACAACTATCTCAGATGCTGAGGTTATCCATGAGGAACAGCAGGGTAATTTCTGGCATATCAATTATCCTGTAGTTGGCGAGGAAGGAAGATTTGTAGAGATTGCAACTACAAGACCGGAGACGCTTCTTGGTGATACTGCCGTTGCGGTAAATCCTGAGGATGAAAGATATCAGGATATAATCGGAAAGATGCTCAAGCTCCCTCTTACAGACAGAGAGATTCCTGTAATTGCGGATGCTTATGTTGATAAGGAGTTCGGAACAGGATGTGTTAAGATCACACCTGCACATGACCCTAACGACTTTGAGGTTGGTAAGAGACATAACCTCGAAGAGATCAATATAATGAATGATGATGCTACCATCAATTCTATCGGCGGCAAGTACGCAGGCATGGACAGATACGAAGCAAGAAAGGCAATGGTAGAGGATTTAGAGGCACAGGGACTTCTTGTAAAGGTTGTACCTCATACTCATATGGTTGGTACTCATGACAGATGTAAGACTACTGTTGAGCCGCTTGTTAAGCCTCAATGGTTTGTAGCCATGGAAGAGATGGCTAAGCCTGCAAAACAGGCAGTTGTTGACGGAAAGCTTAAACTTATCCCTGAAAGAATGGATAAGACTTATTATAACTGGCTTGATAATATAAGAGACTGGTGTATCTCAAGACAGCTTTGGTGGGGACACAGAATCCCTGCATGGTACTGTCAGGATTGTGGAGAGACTATCGTTAGAAGGGAAACTCCATGTGAGTGTCCAAAATGTAACAGCAAGAATTTAAAGCAGGATGAGGATACTCTTGATACTTGGTTTTCATCTGCGCTCTGGCCGTTTAGCACTCTTGGATGGCCCCAAAAGACAGAGGACTATGATTATTTCTTCCCGACTGATGTGCTTGTAACAGGTTATGATATCATTTTCTTCTGGGTTATAAGAATGGTATTTTCATCTATCGAGCAGACAGGAAAGCTTCCATTCCATACTGTGCTTTTCCACGGTCTTGTAAGAGATGATCAGGGAAGAAAGATGAGTAAGTCTTTGGGTAACGGTATCGATCCTCTTGAGGTTATCGAAAAGTATGGTGCAGATGCTTTAAGATTTACTCTTGTAACAGGAAATGCACCGGGTAACGATATGCGTTTTTACTGGGAGAGAGTTGAGGCAAGCCGTAACTTTGCCAATAAGATATGGAATGCTTCAAGATTTATCATGATGAATATTGAAAAAGCAGATATAAAGGATGTAACTCTTGATAAGCTCACTTTAGCTGACAGATGGATATTATCCAAGATGAATTCTCTTGTAAAAGAGGTTACTGACAATATGGAAAAATATGAGCTTGGTATAGCTGTATCAAAGCTTTATGATTTCATCTGGGAGGAGTTCTGCGACTGGTACATCGAGATGGTTAAGTCAAGACTTTGGAATGATGAGGATGATACCAAGGCAGCAGCACTTTGGACGCTTAAGACAGTACTTATCAATTGTCTTAAACTGCTTCATCCATATATGCCTTTTGTAACTGAAGAAATCTATGGCTCACTTACTGACGGTGATGATTCCTATGAGGAGTCAATCATGATTTCAAAGTGGCCGGAGTTTAAGTCTGAGTATGTATTTGCTGAAGATGAGGCTGCAGTTGATAAGATTAAGGAAGCAGTAAGAAGCATAAGAAATATAAGAAGTGAAATGAATGTTGCTCCAAGCAAGAAGGCAACAGTATATGTTGTATCTGCTAAAAAGGAGATAAGAGATATATTTGAGGCAAGTAAGAGTTTCTTTGCAATGCTAGGATATGCAAGTGATGTAATTATCCAGGATGATAAGACAGGTATAGCAGAAGATGCAGTTTCGGTAGTTATACATGATGCTGCACTTTATATACCGTTTGCGGAGCTTGTTGATATCGAAAAAGAGCTAGAGAGACTGGGTAAGGAAAAGACAAGACTTGAAGGAGAGATAAAGAGAGCTTCAGGTATGCTTAACAATCCTAAATTTGTTGATAAGGCACCGGCTGCCAAGGTAGAAGAGGAAAAAGCTAAGCTTAAGAAGTATACCGAAACTTTGGAGCAGGTAGAAGAGAGAATCTCTCAGCTTCAAAAGTAAGAGGCAATGCAAGGGATTAGATTGGTTTTTGAAGTAATAGGTAGTGTGAAGAATCTGGGTTGATAAAAGATTCGTTATTGTGGAGAAATCTATGGATAGTGAAAAGTTATTAAAAAGGAAAATTGAACAGCTTCTTATCATACCTACTGCGGCATCTCTTTTGCTGGTTGGTATGTGCGTGGTTTTATTTCTCATAAACAATAAATGCGCAATCATAGCAAGCATGGTTGTCGGTACATTTATCGTAATTGAGGTTGTTATACTTATATGGGGTAAGACTGCACTTTCTCCACTTTTGTTTAACTTTTCGATGCAGCACAGTCAGGTGCAAAAACAGCTTCTGGATGAATTCGCAGTTCCTTATGCTATTATTGATACTGATGGCAAGGTGCTTTGGGGCAATGCTCCATTTGTTGATATCTTTGGAGAAGGCATCAAAAAACGTGTAAAACGTAATATTTCTGCATTCTTCCCGGAGGTAACAGAAGAACTTTTAAATACTTCGGAAGATGTGAGTATCGACCTTTCTTATGATGAGGTTGAGTACAATGCATTGATTAAAAAGATTAACAATGAAGACGGAGAGGTCATCGCATTTTACCTTTTTGATGTAACAGAGTTAAAGAGATACAAGCGTGAAAATGTAGAGCAAAAGCTTGTATCGGGACTCATCTATATAGATAATTACGATGAGGTCATGGACAATACCGAGGAGGTTAGACACTCCCTTGTTGAGGCACTCGTAGACAGACGAATTAACATGTACCTTAGCACAATTGATGCGATTGGAAAGAAGATTGAGAAGGATAAATATTTCTTCGTTTTCAGACAGAAATTTCTGCCACAGCTTAAAGAAACCAAGTTTGCTATTTTAAGTGAGATAAAGAGTATAAATGTAGGAAATGAGATTCCGATTACACTTAGTATAGGTATCGGTGCCGATACGGACAGCTTTAGCGAGGCGTACGAATACAGTCGTACTGCAATCGGTATGGCACTTGCCCGAGGCGGCGACCAGGTTGTTGTAAAGTATGGTGATAAGATTACGTACTTTGGCGGTAACAGTGCCGGAACCGAAAAGAGTACAAGGGTTAAGGCAAGGGTTAAGGCGCAGGCCTTTAAGGAGCTTCTTGCCAATAAAGACAATGTTATGATTATGGGACATAAGCGTCCGGATGCGGATGCATTTGGTTCGGCTGTCGGTGTTTACCGCCTGGTTAAAACTCTTGGCAGAAATGCACACATTGTTTTAAATGAGGAAACTGCCGCAATTAAGCCTATGGTCAGCGGCTTTAAGGGTAACAGTGTATATGGTGATGATTTGATTATCTCCAGTGAGCAGGCTATCAATACGATAAATGATGATACGCTTGTGGTTGTTGTTGATGTAAACAGACCGAGCATGACAGAGTGTGAGGAGCTTTTGTCGCTGGCTAAAAGTGTGGTTGTATTTGACCATCACAGACAGGCCAATGAAAAGATTGAAAATGCTACGCTTTCTTATATTGAGCCTTACGCTTCATCTGCCTGTGAGATGATTTCCGAGATGCTTCAGTATATCGAGGAAAAGGTTAAGATAAGACCTGTCGAGGCTGATGCTATGTATGCAGGTATTGTTATCGATACTGACAATTTCCTTACTAAAACCGGCGTAAGAACATTTGAGGCAGCTGCATACTTGAGAAGATGTGGTGCTGATGTTACAAGGGTAAGAAAGATGTTCAGAGAGAATATGGATTCCCATAAGCTTTTGGCTGAGGGAGTTATAAACTCCGAAATATATAAGAATCAATTTGCAATATCAAAGGTTAATCCTGAAGGTGTGGAAGCTCCAACCGTCATGGCAGCAAAGGTCGCAAATGACCTCTTGGATATAGACGGTGTAAGGGCATCATTTGTAGTAACACACCAGGATGATACTGCTTATATAAGTGCCCGTTCCGTAGACGATATGAATGTTCAGGTTGCTATGGAAAAGCTTGGCGGAGGTGGACATGCCAACGTGGCGGGTGCGCAGCTTAAGGGCGAGTCAATCGAATCCGCAGTTGCAAAGATTAAAGAATTACTTGATGAGATGTACAAGGAAGGAGATATATAAAATGTGACAGAGTGCCTGTCGCTATGTCACATATCTGTTACCGTGTCACATTAAATGAATGGAGGTTTAGGATATGAAAGTTATATTGTTGCAGGATGTAAAAAGCCTTGGAAAAAAAGATGAAATAGTTGAGGTTTCTGATGGATACGCAAGAAATTTTGTTTTACCTAAGAAGGTAGGAGTAGAGGCAAATGCTAAGAATTTAAATGAGCTTAAGCTTAAGAAAGCACATGAAGATAAGGTGGCTGCAGAAAAGCTTGCGGAAGCAAAGGCACTTGCAGAGAAGATGAAGGATGAGAGCATAACTGTTTCTTTGAAGGTTGGTGAAGGCGGAAAGACCTTTGGCTCTATTTCCTCAAAGGAAATCGCTGAGGAGATGAAGAAGCAGCTTGGTTATGATATAGATAAAAAGAAGATTGTATTAAAAGAGGCAATCAAGAGTGTAGGAACACATATTGTGGATATTAAGTTACATACAAAGGTGACTGCACAGATTAGTGTCAGGGTTGCAGAAGGAAAGTAATTTAAAAGAATGCAGATAATGAATAATTAAAATAATTAATTGACAGATGCTATAACCATAGTTATGCATCGGAGAAATATTATGGATGAAAATGTTATAAAAAGAATACAACCACATAATAATGAGGCTGAGCAGGCGATACTTGGTTCGATTCTTATGGATAGGGATGTTATCTCAGAGATATCCGATAAGCTTAGCAGAGAAGATTTTTACAATGCCCAGTATGGAATTATCTATGAGTCCATGAAAGAGCTTTACAATGAAGGTAAAGAGATAGATGTAATATCTCTTAGTAACAAACTTAAGACTAAAGATGTTCCTGAGGAGATAAGCAGCCTTGCAAATTTATCAAATATTATTTCTGCAGTTCCTGTTTCTGCCAATGCTAAGGAATATGCACAGATTGTAGCAGATGATTCTGTATTGAGAAAGCTGATAAAGATAAGTGAAAATATTTCAAAAGACTGTTATCTATCCAAAGAGTCAGTTGAAGTATTGCTCAATGAGGCTGAGCAAAATATCTTCAGACTTGTTCAAGGAAGAAGTGGTTCGGGTAAGTTTAAGGAAACTAAGGAAATAATATTGGAAGTCCTTGAGGATATAGAGAAAGCTGCAAGAAATAAAGGACAGTTTACAGGACTACCTACCGGTTTTAAGGACCTTGATAACTTGCTTACCGGTATGAATGGCGGAGAGCTCATACTTGTTGCTGCAAGACCTGCGATGGGTAAGACAGCATTTGTTCTAAATATAGTACACAATCTGGCAGTTATGAAAAATATACCGTGTGTTATATTTTCACTTGAGATGAGCCGAAAGCAGCTTATGTCAAGAATTGTTGCTATGGATGCTATGGTAGATTCAAAAGATTTAAAACTTGGAACACTTAGTGATGACGATTGGGATAAGGTTATTGAGTCGGCTGATGTACTGGGTAAGGCACCGATTTATATTGAAGCTGATTATGCAGTAACACTTTCGGACCTTCGCTCCAGATGTAGATATCACAAGCAAAATAATGATATAAAACTTATAGTATTGGATTACCTGCAACTTATGAGTACGACCAAAAATGTAGAGTCAAGACAACAGTTTATTTCAGATATTTCAAGAGGATTGAAAAATCTTTCCATAGAACTTGATGTACCGATAATTGCACTTTCACAGTTGAGTCGTGCTGTTGATTCAAGAACTGATCACAAACCTGTATTATCAGATTTGCGTGAGTCAGGAGCAATCGAACAGGATGCAGATGTGGTAATGTTTATCTATCGTGATGAGTATTATAATCCTGAGAATACTACCAAGCCAAATACCGCAGAGATAAATATAGCTAAACACCGTAATGGTGAAGTAGGCAGCGTGGATCTACGCTGGATTGGAAAATATACCAAATTTGCAGATCCTGAAAAATACTACAATGCACCAAATTAGATAATTATGTCTAAATACTATGTCTAAATACAATGTCAAAATACTATGTCAAAATATAAAAGTGGCACTAAATATTATTAGTACCACTTTTTTTATGCACACGACCGTGTGGTGAAAATTATTAATATTTTATTTCATTGAGTTAAAGAGTGCTGCGATTTCTTCTGGTGACAGCTGCCTGTTAGGATCATCGTCTATAGGGGCAGGTGCCGGAGTAGGAAACTCAAGTACATTTGATGCCGGCTCAGGCTCAGGTGCCGTTTCCGCAACCGGTTCAGGAGTCGTTTCAGCAACAGATTCAGGAGTCGTTTCTGCAACAGGTTCAGGTGCAGCTGTCATGCTTGCAAGTAAAGCGTCAAGCTCTGCTTGTGAAAGAACACCACCATCGTCAGCAGGTGCAGCAGCTTGTGGTTTAACAGGCTCAGGAGCAGGAGCTTCTTTTTTAGCTTCAAATTCATCAAAGAAACTTTGCGCCTCAGCACTTGAAGCACCTACATTCTGTGGCATATCTGATGTCGGCTCAGCAACCGGTTCAGGTTCAGGAGCATTATTCATGCTGGCAAGAAGTGCATCTAAGTCGGCTTGTGAAAGGACTCCGCCATCATCAGCCGGGGTAGAAGCGGTCTCATTTAAAAAAGTTGGTTCAGGTTCAGGAGTCGTTTCTGCAACCGGTTCAGGTTCAGGAGCATTATTCATGCTGGCAAGGAGCGAATCTAAGTCAGCTTGTGAAAGAACACCACCATCGTCAGCAGGTATAGAAGCCGTAGGCTCCTGTGAAGGAGTAGATATCGGTTCAGGTTCTGCTGCAGTCTCTTGTTCAGGCGAATTATTCATACTGGCAAGAAGTGCATCCAAAGCATCTTGTGAAAGAACACCACCATCATCAGCAGGAGCAGAAACTTGTGATTGAACCGGTTCAGGTTCTTTAACCGGCTCAGGTTTGGCAACAGCAACCGGTTCAGGAGCGACTTGCATTTGTGCCGGTTCATTTGCTGCAGGAGCAACACTTTGTACCGGTTCATTTGCTGCCTGAATAGGCTCGGGTGCTGCGACAGGAACCTCTTTTATGATTACCTGTGGTTCCGGAGCAAGCTTAAGACTTTCTGATAAATCGGAAATTGCAGCAAGAAGCTTGCTTGAATCCGCATGATTATATTTAATATTTACCTTTGTTGCATTATTGATAATCTCTTTTGTAATTAAATCATTACTTAAGGTAGTATTAACTTTTCTAAGCTGTACATATAAAGCCTTACAGATTCGCTCGACTTCAAGAGAATTATCAGGCTGCTCAGTCTGTGCTTGAGCTTCATAAAAATCAGCAACCAATTTAGCAACAGCTTCATTGATATCTTTTTTTAGTTTTTTATCTTTTCGCTGACGGATGCTTATAACTGATCTTAACAATACATAAACAGATATTATAAGAGCGACAGAAACACATATCACATATACAGGCTTATCTCTAAATTCAATAATACAGTATATCCAGCCTAGTAATGCTGTAAAGCTGATCATCCCGATACTGACAAGCCTTTTATACAAACTGTTCATAGCTTCCTCCGATAGATTAAAATATAATGTATTCTATAAAATACAATTCCATTTAAAATCCCATATATTGTATCATAATATTCAGTGATTAGTCAAATGTTGTTATTATCTATTATATCTTTCTGTTTAAATGAAATTAAAACTGTTGGGTGAAATTATAAAAAGAAATAAAAAAACCGAAGATAGCAGAACAATTGCATCTTTGGGTATCTCTGAAATTAATGATTTCGCAGATTGTTTTAATCTGCGAAAAGTCTTTTCTAAAACCATTCTATATTCTACATTTAGAGCGATTAAATGTCAACCACTTTTTATAAATTACCAATAAATAAAAAAAGATGAGCATTGTACCATGCTCAAAAGTGATTGACGTGGTAAAATTCTCATCTTTTTATATTACTTATTATTTTGTGATTCTTTTAAATTTTTTATCTCTTTTTTTAGTTGTAAAAGTTCTTGCTTTATTGATTCAAGTTCTTGTTTATATTTTTAACCATTTGATTCAGAATATTGATACAAAAATTACTTAAAGATAGGAGCGATTATAAATGAGTAACGATAAGATTATGTTTAAAACAGCAGCAGAGGGATGGTTTAAAAATATCAAAAACAATTCCAAACATTCAACCTACATCAAATATTGCATGATATACCACAAATATTTAGAAGAGTGTTTTGCTGATAAGTCTATAGAAGAGTTATCCGAATTATATCTTCCGCTCCTTTTTATGTAATTCTCCGGTTCCACCTTCAACAACGCCATCATTTGAAGAAATCAGGGAAGGATCCGAATGACAATTGAATATATCAGAATTGATATAAGCCATAGAAGCCTATGTTCTGTCGGTGGATTTTTGAGTGTTGTCTTTAAGTTGTTTTTTTAATTGTGCAATTAGTGCATCTTTTTTATCAATCTCAGCTTTTTGACTATCAATCTCAGCTTTTTGACTATCAATTTCAGCTTTCAGTTCGTCAATCATATAGACCACAGTATTCCTATCAAGCTCGGACAATAATTTTGAATACATATCCATCAACCTCTCTGTGTTAAGACACATTTCATAAATATCGGCATATAAATCACTGAAGCATGGCCTGTAGCGTAAGAGAATTTCGATTAACTCTGGTTCATCTACACTTAAAAACATAAGCCATTCTTCAAGCCTGTTATGTAACAGTTCTTCACCTGATAAAATCTTGTTTTCCGAACCGTTACGAATAGCTTTGATTCTATTTTGCAAGATATCTTTGAAGTTGTCAAGTGATATAAAGATGAAAGACCGTGTAAATTTGTTGTCGGAAAACTTATTGTAGAGTACTCCTGAATCTGAGATAAGTGTTAGATATGTTTCACATATCTTACTACATGTTTATCTTTCTGTCAAAAAGGAAGCCCGTCGTCCGCTTCGCTACCGA
>JAFUGL010000094.1 GCA_017469405.1 Lachnospiraceae bacterium
AAGCAGACAGGATACATCATTTTTAAATGTCATATAAACTGCATTTTCAAGCGTAACAATTTCAAGCTCATCTTCATTAGTATATTCTGTATTATTTAAGGCATTATAAAGTGAAAGCAATTCTTTCCTTGAATTAAAAAGCATCCGAAAAACTGTATCCTTATAGTTTCTTACTACATTTATTTTTTGTTTTTCTTCTTCCATAAAGCACCTCTTTCCCTGCCACAAAACGGCAGTAATATTATTCTTTCTTTGAAGACAGGACACCAGATTAATAGAGATAATATCATAATAAAAAAAATATACCAGTCAAAAATTTTAGCCCTTTGGGTAAAAATTTTCGACCGGCTTGTCTTTCTTTAAATCTCTTGGTAAAAAACCTACTTTGGGAAAAATAAAACAACTTGTCTTACAGTCCACCATAAGGCTCAAGTGCAACCGCAGCCCTTCTGTTAAGCTCTGTTCTGTCACCATATATAGCAACGTCCAAGCTGTTAACTGCCTCTGCAGCCTTATCCTCGGCATCCTCTGCACCATTCTTTACTGCCTTAACTCCGGCAGCCATCGCCTTTGCGGCATTGATCTGGTTCTTCCATGTATTACCGATATTGCCAAGAGATTTGCAGATGTACCATCCGGAAGCTTATCAGCCTCTGATTTTAACCATGCAGGACATTTTATCTTGTTTAATAATCAAACTTATACTATAATATCCATAGTTTTTTATTGAATTTTCAATATATGAGGTGGAATAAGCAAATGATTAATGTAATTGTTATAGATGACCATATTATGCTTAGAGATATGATATGCGATACCCTTACCAGAGAAAAGGATTTTAAGGTTATCGGTACTTCTTCCGATGCCAAGGATGCGGTAAAGCTCTGCGATGAGCTTTCTCCTGATATGGTTTTGATGGATATATGCACGGAAAATAATTCGAGCGGCATAGCCTACGGAAAAAAGGTCAAGGAAAAATATCCAAAGATTAAGGTCATTGCCATGACCGGCGTTCTTGATATCAATTTTATAAATGATGCAAAGGAAGCCGAGATAGACAGCTTTGTATATAAGAATATAAGCAAGGATTCACTTATCTCCACACTTAGAAATACTATGGACGGATATTCTCTGTATCCTAATATAAATGTTAATCCTACGAGCCAAAAGAATTTACTCACACTGCTTTCAGATAAAGAGCTTGAGGTTTTGACCTCTTATTGTAAGCATCTTGACAGAGAGCTTGTGGCAGATGAACTGGGTATCTCTACGAGCACATTGAAAAGTCATGTATCTTCCATATATCAAAAGACCGGCTTTGATAATCTTACCAAGCTCGCTATCCACTGCATATCAAACGGATTTATAGTGCCTAATCTTGAGGAAGAATAATTTATGGGATGATTTTGCTGCCATATTCAGTTGCTAAGCATAGCGTTAAGTGACAACGTGCTATGCGTGTAACTGAATATGGCAGCAAAATCATCCCTATTTTATATCTAAGCTGATACTTTGATTATAAATTCCGGTTTGGTTGTGACTGAAAATGTTCCGTTTATACTTTTTACCTTTCTCCTCATACCCCTTATACCCTCGCTTTCGGATATAATCGGTTTAGGCTTTGAGCCGTTATTGGTTATGATCATTGAAGAACCATCGGCATCATTATAAAGCCTGATGTCTATTACATTGCTGTCCGCGTGTCTTACGGCATTGGTAACAGCCTCTCTTATTATCTCAAAGAACACCTTTGCCTTATCTTTATCGTCAGGTAATTCTCCGTCTACCCTTACGCTTATGCCGATATTATTGTTTATTCTTACCAGATTTTCCAGATTAGCCTTTGAATCCTCACTATCCTCAAAATCAGAAAACATTCCCTTTATCATAAACTTTATCTCTGAAAATCTTTTTTCGTCCTCGATATATTTCATATCCTGATTGAGATATGCCTGAAGTACGGAAAGGTTCTGTCCCAGCAGGTCATGGAATTTATTTTTTACCTTTAGCGTCTGCTCTTCTTTTTCAAGCTCCTCAAGGTTTTCTATAGTCCACTCCAGCTCTTCGTTGTTTTGGTTAATAAGCTCATTTTGCTTTTCAAGCTTTTGATTGAGCACGTACTCCTCATTTATATCTGTAGCAGTAACCTCAAGGCCGTCTCTGCTTATATTAAATAACCACGCATTGTCATCCACCAAAGCCATATATTCTCTTCCTATCCTGTTTGAAGAAGCCGCCTTTATATTTTTTATAAAGTTATCTGTTATTCCGAGCTTTCCTATAAGCTCATACATAACCATATTTTGAAACATAATCTTGTCCTTATTTTTCAGCACAAGTATTCCGGATACGGAATTATCCACCGTATCCTTAATCAGGTTCCTGTCAATGCCTACATTTTTATAATACAACCATTCATGTAATGAGGAAAAATCTATAATGATCATCATAAAAATATAAGTCCAAATGAGCCTTTTATCATAAATAGAAATCAGCTCTTCGCCGGTGCTGATAAAGCATAATATCACTGTCCAGATTAAAAATATTATATCCAGCATATAAGAGGATATCTTAATATTTTTCATATGAAGTTTTTTCACAAATAAATACGACTTTATTGCAATTGTAGATGCAATAAGTATTGCAAAAATTGTTATCATTTTACTTCATCCTTATGGTTATTTTTGTACCGTCATCAGTATCCTTCTTATTTATCTCATATATGTCATCATATATTCCGTCTTTCAATAACTCTTTTAAATCTCCAAGGGTTTTATCAAAGGACAATTCAAATACATCCCTTTTCATATTGATCAAAACCTCTGTGTCTTTGGTATTGTAAAATATTGAAAATACCATATCATAAAGCGATGTAATCCTGATACTCTCATAAGAAAGATTATTAACCGCATTTATATATCCTTTTATTCCAAAAACAGCGCTGTCGGTCAAAAGCTCATTAAAAATTGTCAAAAGATTATTGGTATCGTATACTTCATCATTATAATTTGAAACAATAAGATTGCTCATTCTCTTGCAATATGCGATTAAAAGCTTTATCTCATTTAGGCCGGCTATATCCGGCTTTTCCATGCCGTCTATAAGCTCTTCTATCCTGATCCTTTTGCCCTCTATCTGTCTGCTTAAGGTTTCAAATATTTCATTATTAATCTTAATCTCATAAAGCTTTTCCTTAATTCTTCTCTGCTTCTTTAAAAGCCGTTCCTGCCCCTTAAGCTTTTTATTTTGCCGGTTAAGATTTTCCTTTGCAGCGTCTATATTGGAACTGTCATTTTCTATAATCGCATATCCCTTATCAAGTCTTTCCACATCGTATGTAACACTTGGCCTTTTTTCATTTACATACTTGGTCTTGGCTCTTCCGTCCCTGATATCTTTGATTATTTCCTCCGGAAATTCTATGGCATTGTTGGTCTCATATATCATCTTTCCATCCTGCGAAAGTACGCAAATCGGAAGATACGAATGGCAGAAAACGTCCTCATAGCTGATATTATTTGGTATCAGATTCATCAAAAATAAAGTTTCCAGACTTATCATAAATATGGTTCCAAGAATGACCGACATATCCAAATCACTCAAAAGCCTTAATCCGTTTATATATAAAAATGTGAAGATAACTCCGATGATAAGAGGAATAAAAGGAATTAAGATATTGATTTTCTTTTCCTTTGTCTTTTTTTGAACAATAAGATTAATCGTTGCATTTATCGCAAGAAAGATAATCCAGGCAAATATAACATAATAGCCTGTTACATTTTTATAATCATCCTCTTTAAATTCAAATACCAGCTCATGAATATTGTTGGTGAGTACAAGAATTAAAAGCACAAAAGAAACAGCTATAATAAAATACGAAAGCTTTTTATTATCTCTGCCCGTAAGATATCTGCTTAACAGATAATATATTGTTGGGATAAATATCATAGAAACATAATATAGATACCAGACGAAATACGCACCGTTATACATACGAACCAGTCTTGCCATTATCCAAAACACAAGCAGTCCGCCTATGGCAAGTACATATCTCTTTGTCTTTTTATCGAAAATCTTATGGCTAAGTCTTATGGTCCAGGCCGAAAAAAGTATAAGACTTAATACTATTATTATTTCCTTTATTTCAATCTTGAATATATCCATAGAAAACCCCTAAATCTTCGACTCGACCAAACTCAAACCTCGTCCCGCGTTTTCGTTAAGATTTTACATCAGCCATAAAAAGTTATCATCAGAATTTATAAAATCCACATTGTTTATAAAGATTATATCACTTATACCCTCCTCATGGGCAAGCTCGCTTACGGTCTTTTCGTGATAGTATCTTAAATCCACCACGATTATCTCCTCATAATTATCTGCAAGCAAAGGAAGCAGGCTGTGGGCGTAGGAATCTTTGACTATTATCACTCTGTTAGCTGAAGTTATATTGTCAGAGACTTCGTAATCAATCTCTGCTATAGAATTACTTTCGCTGTCATCATCTTTATTATTATCTTTGTTTGCATCAAGATATGAATTATTTCTAATCCTTATAATCGCATGATTACCGTCGAGGTACACCTGATACTTATCCTTTATATCAAGCTTTTCATAATTATAAAGACTGTCCTGCTTAAATCCCTTGTCGATATAGTCAACCGTATAGCTGTTATTTTCATTTACATATAAGATAATCTCATCGGTATCGGCATTAAATACCGGCGCATCCGAATAAAGCGTACCAAGGAAATCGTCCCTTACCACTTCTATCTTATAAGTATCTTTCTCAACCGGTTCCCTGCCAAGAGCCTCACAAAGCTTCTTATATCCGATATAAGCACCGTTCATAGTCCAGTGATGATCAGTCTTATAATATATATAGTCATCCTTTGCACTTACAAGTTCATCTGACACATCCACAAAATCAATCTTATCTGAGACATAATCCTTTATATGCCCGATGGTAGCTGCCTGACTGTCCACGTCAGCGTATGAAGGCATACTGTCCTCATATACATAGCAGGCATTTGGCACCATAAGCCAGGTTATGTTAAAGTCCGGATTTGCCTCGGCAAACTCATTGACAAATCCGACATTTTTGTCTATCAAAGCTGTATTTTCCTTATAATCCCTTATATATCTTCCGTCAGCAAAGTAGATACTATTTACGTAGGTCTGATTGAGCGCTTTGTTTTCTGTCACCTTAAGCTTAACCAGAAAATCCTTAAATATAATCTGGTCACTCATATACTCTTCAAAGCCGTCCGAGAAATCTCCTGAAAATACGGACTTAGCACTAACCTCTGGAAACTGCGCAAGATTACGGTTTTCCATATCAGAAAAAATCCTGTCCTTTGCAATTATTGAACCAACTGCAAAAACAAGAATATAAAGTATGAAAATTGTCACCGTTATCCTGTTTCTCATAATACTCTCCTAAAATCTAAAATATAAAAACGGATTAAATGCTTCACTTGCCAGAAATGCTGTCGACATAAGCAAAACAAAAAGCAAAAATACTGCTTCCAGGATGCCTGCAGCAATACCTCTTCTTTCAACGTTTTTGACTCCGTTGTTCTTGCCGGACTCCTCGTTTATGTTTGACTTATCACCGGCGTCTTCCTCTTTACTCTTTCCCTCAAGCTTGGCTATAAGCTTCACTGCAAGCTCCCTCGGATACGGAGTAGCCGCCACAAAGGCGATAAGCAAAAACAATCCGTAAGAAAGCAAAATATATACAGTATAATTATTGGTAAGTGAAAGACCTCCGAATCCAAACATATTTCTTACTGCGGTCTTTAATTCACCAAATTTATCATAAGCAAATATTACCCATCCAAAGTTAATGAAAAAGAGTGCATACAGATGAGCCAGAAGCTTTGGCCATTTCTCCAATTTTTTAAGCAGCCACACCTTTTCAATCACAAGTAGCACAAAATAATAAAGTCCCCATATCATAAAATTCCACGAAGCGCCATGCCAGAATCCTGTTAAAAACCATACTATAAAAAGATTTCTATAGGTTTTAGCCGTCCCTTTTCTGTTACCGCCGAGAGGTATATAGACATAGTCCCTAAACCAGGTGGATAAGGATATATGCCATCTCCTCCAAAACTCCGTAAGACTCTTTGATATATACGGATAGTTAAAGTTTTCAAGAAACTTAAAGCCAAACATCCTGCCTAAACCTATCGCCATATCCGAATAACCTGAAAAATCAAAGTATATCTGAAGTGTAAATGCTATCGAACAAATCCATGATAATACTATGGTATTTTGATCCTTTGGAAGCTTGGAAAGCGTATTAAATATCTCACCTGCCATATTGGCTATAAGCACCTTTTTACCGAGTCCGGTAACAAATCTTCTTACGCACTCGCCAAAATCATCGACATTTTCCCTACGTTCTTCAAGCTGCTTGGCAACCGTCTCATATCTTACTATCGGTCCTGCGATAAGCTGTGGAAAAAGAGTAATATAAGTCGCAAGATTAATTATATTCTTCTGCGGCTTTGCAGTCCTCCTATAAACATCTACCGAATAAGTAAGAATCTGGAAGGTATAAAAAGATATTCCAAGAGGCAGAGAAAGATTAACCGCCTTTATATGAATGTGCGGAATCTTATTGATATTATCCGTAAAAAAGCCCATATACTTAAAGAAAAACAATATACCGAGATTGATAATAACCGCAAGCGCAACCATCCACTTTGCCGCTTTTATCTTCTCTTTGTTCACATAATAATCAGTAAGCAGACCCATAACATATCCGACAATTATGGATGCAAGCATCACAAAAACATACTTAGGCTCACCCCATGCATAAAAAAGGAGTGAAAACACCATAAGTACGAAATTCTTAATCGCCCTCGGACTTATATAATACACCAGCAAAACCACCGGCAAAAATGCAAATAAAAAAGTGATGCTTGAAAACAGCATATTTATCTCCCTATGATACGTTAATATTATTAATTATATATAATTCAAATTGATACTTAATCTAATTATAATCTGAACTTTTTTAATTACCTATAGAATAGGAAATAATTTCAATCTTTATAGGTAAAAATATTATTCCATTACTAAATTGATTTCTTCAATTACCTATAAAACTGATACATATTGCGCTTCTTATAGGTAAAATAATTAATAAAAGAGATGCTAAAAATCTTAAATTACCTATAAGTCTACTACTTACTCCCCATCTTATAGGTAATACCATCAATCGGCAACCTGACGAACTTAGTAATTTACCTATAAATCTATCACATGAAATCAACCTTATAGGTAATACCATCAATTATCAAACTGACGAACTTCATAATTTACCTATTAATCTACCTCATGAAGCTTATCTTATAGGTAATCTCAAATCACAACCCAACTTACTAAAAGCCTAAATCAGCTTAAAATATAATAATATTAATACACTACAATTTCAAGGCTAATTTAAAACAAAAAATCCGAGTGCACTGATTTAGCAAATGTTAACTTATTGAGAAATCGTAATGATACTAATAGGCAAAAAATCAAAGTTTCTACATTGGAACCTCAATCCTTAAGAAAAGAACTCCTACTCTTCGGTTTCCCGGCGACTTCTTTCGGTGTATATACATAAAGCTCGTGACGGGCACGCGTCATGGCTACATATAGCATGCGGCGTTCCTCTTCTATCTCTCCGGATGTTTTAGCCTTCTTGTATGGGATGCAGCCGTCTACTACGTTCATGATGTAGACACAGTCAAACTCAAGTCCTTTTGAACTGTGCATGGTCATAAGGCGAAGACCCTTCTTTTCTTTTTCTTCTATCTGCTGCTTCTTTAAAACCTCCGAATACTCTTCAACAAATTCAAACAACTCACCATAACTTTTAAAGTCAACTATCATGCTTGCAAACTCATCTAAAACCTCATATAACTCATTTGCATCCAACTGTCTGAACTCAGCATAGTCCTTTATGTAATCATTAAATCCGACAGCATTTCTTATGAAATTAAGCGCCGGATATGGACGCATCTTGCTTATAAGCCTTAAGTCCGCGATAAGCTTGTCAATTCTTTCAACCACATATTCCTTATCCCTTGCCCGGTATCTTAAAGCATTAAAATCAATCTCATCCTCAAGTAGAAGATTTCTGCTTATATATCTGCTTGGCTTATTCATTATCTGCAGGAAAACCGACCTGCTTCTGTCACCCATGGCAAAGCGCATGTAATTAAGCACACCCTTTACGACAAAATGCTCAAATATGTTTGGCAACGTATCGCTTATGGTATAAGGTATATTAAACTGATTAAGCTTATATACAAGACGCCTTGGCTCGATATTGGTACGATAAAGCACAGCCTGTTCTTCGTAAGGTATGCCTGCCGCAAAATGCTCTCTGACATTTGAAATAATCGCATCATTTTCAGAATTGGTATCTTCTGTTTCAATTATTTCAAACTTGCCATCCGCAGCATTATTTGAAACCAGCTTTTTATCAAATCTCTTTTTATTGTCTGCAATAAGTTTGGACGATACCTTTGTAATCACTTTGTCGCATCTGTAGTTTTCTACAAGATAATATTTTCTGGTGTTTTTAAAATCCTTCTCAAATAAAAACATTATCTCCGGTCTGGCTCCGCGAAAGCCGTAAACAGACTGGTCATCATCGCCGACTACAAATACATTTTCCAAAGGCTTTGCCAAAAGCTTAAATATCTCATATTGAATTTTGTTACTGTCCTGAAATTCATCAATCATTATATACTTAAATATTTCTCTGCAGCGTTTAAGTATATCCGGTCTCTTATTTAAAAGCTCATAGCACATAACCATCATATCGTCAAAATCAATTTTGCCGAACCGCTTCATCTCATGATTAAATCTCTTATAAATCTCTCTGAATTCATCCTCGGGCATATCCTTGCTATAATAGTTTTCTATATCTATCATATCGCATTTAACTATACCTATCTGCGCGATAATACTTGATATGATATCCTCTTTATTTTCATATTCAAGAGACATCCCCGAAAGAATTTTATCTATTAACTTTCTCTTTTCATCATTTGAAATCACACTGGAATTGTTTAGATTGTATGCTGTCTTAATAATCCAAAAATAAATCGAATGAAATGTACCGAATCTTACCTGATGGTTTTTCCCTCTTGTCATAGCCTTAAACCTTTGTTCCATCTCGTGGGCTGCCGCTCTGGTAAAGGTTATAACAAGAATATCTGCGGGCGAAACACCCGCAGATTCTATTAAATACTTTATTCTACCTGTAATGACTGCTGTCTTTCCGGAACCCGGCCCTGCAATAACCATACACGGCCCATCTACATGCTTAATCGCATGCTCCTGTTCCTTACTGTAATTCATAAACAAACTCCTATACAATTAGTTACACAGCATTTACAAAGTTCCTTTATACATTAGTTAAAGGCTTACATATACATATAATCTCTATGCATTAGCTCCGCAGCACTTCTTATACTTCTTTCCGCTTCCGCAAGGACATGGATCATTACGTCCAACCTTTGGAGGCTTAACTACAGTCTTTGAAGACTTCTGAATCTTGTATAATTCCTTACGTTTTTCCTCTGAGAAAATCTTGTCCCACTGTGGAAGTGTATATAACCACTCTGCATTACATCCAACCATATTCATATAAAGCTTTTCAGGATCAAATAAAAGTGATACCTCACTATCCTCAGCTATATTATCAATATCATTTGGCTTTATAAGGCTTTCCTCTATACCATCAAGAAAACCTACCATAAGCTCAATCGGCATATCATACTTTTCAGCAAGTTCCTTAACAGTTCCCTTAACTTCCTTAGCAGGCTCCTCTAAAAGCTGCTCATATATAGCCTTTTCTCTTTGAAAATAATCAAGCCAGAACTTATTGCCTTCAGGTGTTCTCTCATCAAGTCCGTATGCGTGATCACGCCATTCCTTTAATAAACTCATATTTATCTCCTTGTGTTTCATAAATTTTAAATTAATATAGGCTGGTCATTTTGCTATTTATCTATTGAATTAATGCTTCATGTCAACCAAAGCATAGTATATCAAAAATATGTGTTTATTTCAATCATTTTATTTTATATATCTTTGTTCATTTCAAAGAACACAAACTGTTTTTTTGAGTAATATACAATTTTTATTCTGACTCATCATCTTTACCTGCACTGCTTAAAACCTTACCTATCCATAAAGCCACATACATTAATAAAGGTATCGTTATAGTAAGAGCCAGAAATGGCATAAAAAGCTTGCTTCCCATAATTCCCGTAATAAAGGTAGCCACGATAAGAGCTGCGATAATAATCAAACAGATCCATGCTATAACTCTTGAAAGCTTTTTTTTAGAAAGTCTTGATAAATATTCGACATTTTCTTCTCTTATATCTTTTGCCATTTTTTACCTCTCACATCAAAAAACTTGTAATATATAAATACCACCAAAGCTTATGATTTTTTATACTAATCTACTCATATCTTAACGCATCTATCGGATTTAAGTTAGCAGCCTTAACCGATGGGATAAATCCAAATACAATACCGATTACCATCGAAAATACAACGGATACAACTATGGCTGCACCGCTTATGGCAACCGGAGTTTTGGCGACATCGGAAATGATATACGCAAGACCTATACCTGCTCCGACACCTATCATACCACCAAGGCTTGTAAGAACTGCTGCCTCTGTCAGAAACTGCGCCAGTATGACACCCTTTCTAGCACCCAATGCCTTCTTAAGACCTATCTCTCTGGTTCTTTCGGTTACAGACACAAGCATTATATTCATAACACCGATACCACCTACTATAAGCGATATACTTGCTATCCATATAAGCTGCTTACTGGTAGAAGCACTAACCTCCTGAAGAGCCTTAGCCTTTTCAAGAAGATCCTCACTTCTGTATTTTAATGAAGCGCCCATTGACTCTTCTTCGCTCATATCACCACCTGTTTTATCATTGGCACCGATATAATCGTTTAAAATATCTGCCGTCTTTCTTCCTGCTTTTGTCATATCCTCTGTACTTCTTGGTTTTACAACCACATTATACGGCTCATCAAATCCAAAAAGCATAGGCCAGATATCATCGGTCACGAAATATTTTCCGGAAGCATCATTGTAGTAATAGGTATACCAGTCATTTAAGTTTTCAACCTTAGGACTAAATGAATCCTGCTGTTCAACCACACCTATTACAACGTAAGCATCATTTTTTATAACAACGGTTTTTCCGATATAATCCTTTTCTCCGGCAAAAAGTACATCTGCAGCAACAGTATCAAGAATTACAAATTTATTAAAATTCTTTCTGTCATGCTCCGTAAATAGCCTTCCTTTTTTTACACTGTAGCCCATTACGGAAAAATAATCCTCATCCACACCAACAAAGGTGGTGTTGTTCACAAGATTGTCACCATACATAATTCCGTTGTAAAGTGAACCCATTCTGTATGAAGCTACAGCAGTTACCTCGTCCAAATCAAGAATTTCATCCTTTAAAGAGTCATTAAATACAGGAAGTTTGTTTCCTCCTTGGCTATCACCTGAGGTATAATTCCAATCACCCTGATAAAGCTCAACCTTGACCACATTTGTACCTGTACCTACAAGGTTCTCTTTAATCTGCTCACTGGTTCCCTTTATGGTCGATACTATGGCGATGATGGCGGCTATACCTATGATTATTCCCAGCATGGTAAGGAAGGAACGCATCTTATGAGCCCATATTCCCTGAAAAGATAATCTTATATTTTCAATCATATATGTTTCCTCCCTTTTTTAATAATACAAGCTGTCTGTTTGGGCATGTTTGGTCTTTATGCCCTCTTCAACATCACTTGCATACGGAAATGCAATATAGTCATTAAAAGAAACGCCTCTTTTAATCTCTATAAGCTCTCCCCACATAATCTTTCCTGTCTCAACATACACCTTTTTAAGCTTACCATTTTCTTCTTTCATGACATAGAAATTATCATTATCTCTCATTACAAATGCCATTGGAAGATACATGGAACCATTTAGGCTCTCATCATTGTCGGGAAGTGTAATCTCCATATACATTCCCCTTTCAAGATCTTCTGCATCCTCAATAGTTATGGATACAGGATAAAAGGTTTCCATCTTCTCACTATATGAATAATTGTTTGATGCCGGTATAATAGATTTATCAGTTACGGTTCCTGTATAAGACATACCGGTATCATAGCAATAAAGATCAACAGTTTCTCCAAGTGTAACCTTGTCAAGAGACAGCTCTCCTATGGATGCCTCAACAGTATATCCTGAGGTACCGCTTATAACTATCATAGCGGTATTGCTGCTTAAAGCTTCTTCTTCATCCAAGACAGTCTTAACAACTCCGTCAAAATTAGCCGTTATCTGACCGGTTGAAAGCTGGTATTCCATTATCTCATATTCTATCTCTGCAAGCTGATATGCTGTATTAAGACTGGTTATTTCATTTTGTTTCTCCGTGATGGCCTTCTTTAAGTCCTCTCTGGTATAGGTTTCTTCAAAGTCATCTTCATCAAATGAATCCATATCCTGATTACCGGCTGAAGCATCATAATTTCGCTGTATATCAGCCATGTCAGACTGCTCGAATCCCGAATTATCATCAGCTTTTGAATCATCTGTCTGACCGGAATCTTCAGGGTTATCCATATCGGCATCTGTATCCGTGCTTATCGGAGCATCCGGATCCTCGGTATTTGGTTCCTCTGTTGTCGGTGCTTCTGTCGTCGGTGCTTCGGTAGTTGGTTCCGGCTCCGGCTGAGGCATATCCTCAATAGGAGTAATCTTTTTTAATTCCTCCAACTCTCTTTGAGCAGCAAGTATCGAAGTCCTAGCCAGCTCGACCTCTGTCCTTTTTGTTTCAAGAGCAAGATTTTGAGAGGTTACATCATACTCAACTATTACGTCTCCTACTTTTACCTCATCTCCCTCTTTGACATGAATCTCTTTAATTCTCTGCGAAGAGATAGCATAAATCTTCTGCTCCATATTGATCTGAACGGAACCGCCTATAGAGCTGTAGCTTCCAAACCAGCTTCCGTCCTGACCGATTTCATTTACCGCATATACATCTATGGTTTTGCTGTTCGCATTCTTTTTCTTAAGAAAATGCAACACAGTAACGGTTATACCTGCTACGACAAGCGTTATAATTAAACCTATGATTATCTTCTTTGCCTTACTCATACCGCACCTCCTGTCCAACAGAATCAGCATTTATTCCGTCATATGTGTGCATTATCTCTGATTCAGGCTGTTCATTACTTATATTGGATTCTGTGTCTGATATTCCATCTCCCGTTATAAGCTCACCATCTATTATCTTGACCATTCTGTCAGCATGTGAAGCTATCTCATCAGAGTGGGTAATCATTATGATGGTCGTACCACGCTCATGAAGCTCTCTGAACAGCTCCATAACCTGTATACCGGACTTTGAATCAAGTGCTCCCGTAGGCTCATCAGCAAGTAAAATTTTAGGCTGGTTAACCATAGCTCTTGCTATGGCAACTCTCTGCTTTTGTCCACCTGAAAGCTGTGTCGGTTTAAAGCTTACTCTGTCCGAAAGTCCGACCAGATCAAGTGCTTCAAGACACATCCTTTTTCTTTCCCTTTTAGGAACCTTGGCATACTGAAGTGGAAGACCGACATTGTCAAGAGCTGTCTGCCTCGGCATAAGATTAAAGGTCTGAAATACAAAGCCAATCTGCTTATTGCGCACAAAAGAAAGCTCTCTGTCCTTAAGAGTATTAATCTCCTGACCATCCAGAAAATATGTGCCTGCAGTCGGCTTATCTATACAGCCTATTATATTCATAAGTGTAGATTTGCCTGAACCTGATGGTCCCATAATGGCTACATATTCACCCTCTTCTATGGAGAGATTGATATTTTTAAGAACCGGAACATCCATATTACCCTGAATATAATTCTTATATATGTTTTTTAATTCAAGTAACATTACTCTGCCTCCTCTCCTGAAAAGCCAGCGTCCTCTGTTACTCCATCAAAACCGGATTCGTCTATATCATCAAACTTGCCGGATTCATCTACATCACCTGAATTATCCATAATTCCGTCAGTTCCGGTAGCTTCATCCAGGTATATTATATTACCCTGTTCATCAAATGTAATAGGGTTTCCGTCCTCATCAAATAAATTACCGTTTTCGTTCATTTTGAGGAGATTACCGTTTTCATCATAAAACATCATATTGCCGTCATCGTCATACATGATTTCATCATCATACATAGAATCATCATAATAATCGTCACCGTAATCGTCATATATCATTACATCCTCAAAATTATGAGTTGTTTTCATACCTTCCTTGATTCTTGCTTCCGGGAAAGCGATATAATCCTCATTTGAAAGTCCCGAAGTAATCTCGTATGCCATCATAAGCTCATCGTAATCTCCAAGAGTAACTGTTCTTTTTTCAATCTTACCCTTTGAGTTCTCTACCCATACATATGAGCCTGATGCTTCCTGAACAATATAAAACTCGCCTAACCATACGCCTTCCTTAACATCTCCCTGACCATAGTCCGGCTCGATATATACATGCTCTCCGAGTATAAGTCCATCCGTATTGTCAAGAGTCACATAAAACGGATAATTGCTTGTTGTATCGGAACCGCCTCCATCATAATACATACCATCGCTATTATTACTTTCCGTATGTTCAAGGTCGATGCTTTGAATCGTACCACTCCATGTAATGCTTTCATCCAATCTTGAATGAACAATAACAGCATCTCCCTTTGACATGCTTCTTACATTAAGCTCACTTGCAGTACCCTTAATCCTGTATTCTCCGACAGCCATAATTGTTATATATGCCTTAGCATTGCTGCTTCCGGAATCATATCCATATCCATAGCCATATTCACTGTCAGAAAAAGAACTGTTATTTTCAGCTACAGACTCATCTATCTCCTTTACAATACCATCCATAGGAGCAGTAACCTTATTGTTTTCCATAGCTGCCTGCTGTCTGTCTATCTCAAGCTGCTTTGAGCTTGCATTATAATTACTCTGATTAACCTCGGCCTGAAGATTCTGTATCTGGGCCGTATATTCTATCTTTCTGTCAGCCGGTGCCTCGTTTCTTTCCTTAACAAGCTCTGCTATCTGCTGATTGGTTGTAGTAATTCCATTATTGATATTTTGAAGCTCGAGCTGGAGCTGCCTAAGCTTTAGCTGCATCTCCTCGGTGTCATACTCAAATAAAGCATCACCCTTTTTTACTTCATCCCCTACACTTACATACAAGGTTTTTACCTTTTTGTCACTGTCGGGATTAACCTTTTTGGTTTCCTGAGCTTCAACTATTCCTACATATCTGCTGTCAACAGATATACCATATCCCATGATATCACCGACTGATTCTACGTAAACGACCTCACCCGAATCATCATCATCCTTATCTCTCAATAAGAAATATGCAGTAATACCACCTGCTATAGCAAGAAAAATAATAATTGTAATTATAATTTTAATTTTCTTTTTCATAACGCCTCTCCCGTATTAATTATAATTTCTTCCGACTATTTGATTATATAAAAAATATAATTATAAATATATAGCTTAAACTTTTAAGATTTTATTAAAATTAAAAAATCGTTATTTTTATAAAGCAAATAATTAATTGATGAGTTTATTAAATAAATTATTATTAAGGCAAATACTATTCAGAATTTTTATTGTCATCCTTTATATAATCAAACCATTTTTTGATGTCTTTCTCATAGCCGTTATCTCCCGGCTCATAAAATACGCTCCCCATCAGATTATCCGGCAGATATTGTTGATTGACATAATGTTTCGTATAATCATGTGCATATTTGTAGCCTACATTTCCAAGATTCTTGGAACCCGAATAATGTGCATCCCTCAAATGATTGGGAACAGCTGCATTTGCCGTGTTTTTAACAGCATCCATGGCTGCATATATAGCATTGGTAACCGAATTACTCTTAGGCGCGCAGGCAACATATATGGCCGCATGAGCAAGTATAAGCTGTGACTCCGGCATACCAACTCTTTCGACTGCCTGAGCACAAGCCGATGCAACAACTATAGCCTGCGGGTCGGCATTTCCCACGTCCTCACATGCGCAGATCATGATTCGCCTTGCTAAAAAGGTTACGCTCTCACCTGCGTATAGCATCTTGGCAAGCCAGTATACCGCTGCATCAGGATCGGAACCACGCATACTTTTTATAAATGCCGATATCACATCATAGTGATTATCCCCATCCTTATCATACTTTATATTGCGTCTTTGAACGCACTCCTCTGCCACAGATAAATCTATAACTATCTTGCCGGTTTTTTCATCTCTTTCCGTGGAAAGTATGCCAAGCTCAATTGCATTTAAAGCAGTTCTGGCATCTCCTTCAGAAACATCAGCAAGAAAGCTTACTGCATCATCTGTGATAACAGCATCAAAAGAACCCATACCTTTTTCCACGTCAGATACGGCTCGTCTGATAAGAACTTCAATATTTTCTTTTGAAAGCGGTTTTAATTGAAAAATCGTCGAACGTGATACAAGCGCATTGTTGACCTCAAAATAAGGATTTTCGGTAGTCGCACCTATAAGTATAACTGTCCCATCCTCAACAAAAGGCAAAAGATAATCCTGCTGCGCTTTGTTGAATCTGTGAATCTCGTCAACAAAAAGTATGGTCTTTTTACCATACATTTTCAGGTTATCCTGTGCCTCATTTACAACCTCTCCGATGTCCTTCTTACCGGAGGTGGTTGCATTTATCTCTCTGAAATTAGCACTTGTAGAATTGGCTATGACCATAGCCAATGTTGTTTTGCCCGTTCCCGGCGGACCGTAAAGTATTATGGAGCTAAGTTTATCCGCTTTAATAATACGGTATAAAAGCTTATCAGCTCCCAATATATGTTCTTGACCGACAACCTCATCGAGAGTTGTCGGTCTAAGTCTCTTTGCCAGCGGAGAATCCTTTTCTTTGCTATTCTCACGCATATAATCAAACAAATCCATAGCCAGTCTCCCCACGGAACATATATAATTAACATATTTTAGGCACACGCATGGCACGTGTTACTTAACGCCATGCTTAGTGCCTAAAATTTGTTAATTATATACATCCCATGATAATATTATTGTAGTCCCAGTTTCTTTATAATCTCATCGAATTTTATTATGTCGATAGGTTTACACATATACTCCTCATAATCATCACTTGCATAGCTTGAATCAAAGCCTTCATCCAAAGCACTTATCATAATAACCTTACATCTTGAATCTCTTGCAAGTCCAAGCTTTCTCTCTGCATCTCTTATAGATGCAAGCGCCTTATACCCATCTATCTTTGGCATCATGATATCCATGCAGATAAGATCAAATTTTTCATTATTATTGACAGCATTGACAAATTCATCTACGGCTGCTATACCATCTCTGGCAAGTACTACCTCACCATACTTTGATAAAAGCTTCTCCATGAACTTTCCACTTGCTATATCATCCTCTGCTACCAAAACCTTCATTAATCCTCTTCTCCTTTCCGATCCGAAATTATTAATAAATCAAGCCATTTATCAAGATTTTCCATAAACTCCTGTTTAAATGTCTTTTTATGATAGGTAATTCTTCTGTCTAAAATGTGTGTCATAAGCATACCGGTTGCATTATTTGCCAGTTCCTCCGGCGTAAATGTTTTAACAATCTCTCCATTTGCAATCGCACCCTTAAACATATCTTCAACAAACTGTCTGCGCTGTGTAATGCAAAGCGAAATCTTATCTCTTGTATTTACATTATGCAACAATTCTTCATACTGAAGCATAAGTGTCGACAATGAATAATAGTTATCATAATAAGTTGCATAATCATTAAAATACATTCTTATCTTCTCGACATAAGAAATATCTTTTGAGCTTACTGTTTTTCTGATACCTTCATCAAAGCTAGAATAGTAATCTACAACCTCGACTAAAACTTCGTCGATGCCACTGAAGTATTTGTACATAAGTGCTTCAGAAGTATTTTCTTTTTCTGCCAAATTATGCGTTGTTAATGCTGAAAGTCCCAATTCACTTATTAAATCTATAGCCGAGGATACTATTCTATACTTTCTTGAAACAAAGTTTTCTGCCACAAAAAAGTCCCCCTCTCTCTTCGGTTATATACTTACCCCATACAGCTTCTTATAATTGTATGATATTTGCCTTCTTTTGTCAAATAAGAAAAAGGCTTTTGGGACACTATTTATGCCATTTTTTTATGCAAACCATGAAAAGAAAAAGGCTGTCACATACTGTGACAGCCCTCTTCAAGCTTTAACTCAATGATATAACAAATCCCAATTCATAATTTTGTACTAAAAATACTACAGAATATATTTAAATAGGTACGATGTTACGTGATTAAGTTGTAACTATTTTATAACAGTTACATTGGTTGCCTGAGGTCCCTTTGCACCATCAACAACTTCAAATTCTACATTCTGATTCTCTTCAAGAGACTTAAAGCCTTCCATGTTGAGACCTGAATAATGAACAAATACATCCTGTCCATTTTCATCTGTAATAAATCCAAAGCCCTTCTGGTTATTGAACCATTTTACTGTACCTTTTGCCATAATAAGCCCTCCAAAATATAAAATATCGCATACTTTTTATGCTACTCTAAAATAGCACATTGTTTTATTTTAGTCAAGTCGTTTAATTTTTTTTGTTATCCAATTTAGACAATTTTCATGCCGGCTTTTTTATTATAAATAAACAAATTATCAGACAAAAAATCAACTTTTGGAATTACATATTTATTAACTTCCTTTATAAACATCTTTAAAGAATCTGCATCCTCTTCCAAACCTTTTGGAATCAAAACAAGTTCATGTATGCTTGAAGGAATAATATAATACTCTTCAGACTTATTCTGACAAAAATCATCCAGAATCTCCTTATAGATTATATTTGATGCTCCATTGATTCCACTCTCATTTGTAAGTACATATATATCATTTTCCGGAATAAACACCTCGCGTGGTGACCAGAGACTGATTATATCAGACATCTTTTTAAGCATCGGAGGGAAAAGTTTTCCGGTATTTTCATATGCGATTTTATACAAAGAATGAGTATTAAGGCCCCAGCTGTCCATAAGCACATTTTTTACTATAGTTGAAGATACTCCTCTTTCATCCTTATGCACAAGATATCTAAATGTTATAGCCATATCCTGAAAAGGAACAAACGGACAGTCCTCAAGAATCAATTTGTTCTTTTCATAATTGACAACCTTGATAAATAATTTATCTTTGTAATCCATAAGGTCATTTGTATGCTCTTCCAAAAATTCCAGTTTTTTTATTGAATCCTTATAATTATCAAATATAAGTCTTACAATACTGTCGATGCTTTTTCCCTGCTTATATAAACCATAATAATAATCCATATAAATTGTTGGTGCCGCATCTTTTTCTTTCTTAGAAATTACAAGTCCCTTATAAATTACACCGTTATTTTTTACCACTTCCCTTTCATATATTTCGTCAAAATCATATGCCGAAAGATATTCCTTAATTTTGTCACACACCATTAAAGTAAATTCATTTAAATCCATACTGCTTCTCCTATCCATTATAATTTTATGAACGGGAAAACGGATTGAATTAAGATTTTACAAAGACAAATAAATTATATCTATGAAACTATGGCATTGCAAGTATAAAAAAAGCACCAATGTAACCAAAAGTTTACATCAGTGCTTTTTTAGCCAAATATTTACTTACTTTTTAGCATTTAAAATTAAACAATTTTTTTTAAAAAATCCAAAAATATTTCCATCTCTTCACGTGTACCTATTGTAACTCTTAAATAATTATCTATACGCGGTTTATTAAAATATCTTACAAATATTTTTTCCTCTCTTGCCTTCTCAAATATCTCTTTGGCAGCTACTTTTTCATGAGATATAAAAAGAAAGTTTGTTGCCGATGGCAATACCTTAAAACCGATATTTTCAATCTCATTTTTAAACCATTCTCTTGTATCAATAACCTTCGCCACTGTATCCTTGAAATATTCATCATCCTTAATACTTTCAGCACCCAGAATAATCGAAGGCATATTCATGGTATATGAATTATATGAAAACTTTACATCACTCATATATTTTATGAGCTTTTCACTTCCCATGGCATAACCTATACGAAGTCCTGCCATAGAACGTGATTTTGAAAAGGTTCTTACTACCAGCAGATTATCATATGTATCAATCAAAGGAAGTGAACTTTCTCCTCCAAAATCAACATATGCCTCATCAACTATAACAACCACATCCTGATTATGCTTAAGTATATCTTCAATAAATGTAATCGGTCTTGCTATACCTGTAGGTGCATTTGGATTAGCAATTACGACTCCGCCATTATCCTTATAATAATCCTTGGCTATTATATTAAAATCCTCATCCAGCGCAGGTCTTTCATAAGGTATACCAAGGAGCTCGGCCCAAACATCATAAAAAGAATATGTTATATCCGGAAAAAGTATTTTTTTGCCTGAATTAAAGAATGTCATAAATGCCATGGCAAGCACATCATCTGATCCGACACCGACAAAAACCTGACTACTCTTTAAGCCATGATATCCGGCTATCTCATCTACTAAAAGTGTTGCCTTATCATCCGGATAAAGTCTTAATCTGTCTAACTCAATCATCTTTTTTAAGACCTTAGGTGATGGCGGATATGGATTTTCATTGGTGTTTAATTTTATAATATTTTTTTCCTTAGGCTGTTCTCCCGGCACATACGGTTCAACCTTTCTTACATTTGCTTCCCAAGCTGACATAGTTTTCCTCCTAACTGAATTAATTATCCTATATTACTCCGATATTAATTCTGCAACTTAAAACTATTTTAATCTCTTCAATATCTCAAGTACATAATCCCAATACTTTTTAGTGCTTTTAATATAAAGCTTTTCATCAGTTGTATGAATAGCCTCCATACGTGGTCCTATGGATACACAGTCGAGATCTTTTATCTTTCCTGCAAATATACCACATTCAAGGCCTGCATGTACAGCCTCTATCGTAGGTTTTTCCCCAAATAAATCCACATACGCATCATACATTATATTTCTAAGTTTGGAATCCTCTTTGTATTCCCATGCAGGGTATTCACCGGTAACCTTGATGGTTCCATCAAAGATTTTAGCAAGAGCTCCTATAATATCGATAAGCTCTTCTTTTTCCGAACTTACACTGCTTCTTATAGAAAATACCATCTTGATTTCTCTGTTTAACGCTATCTTCTCAGTACTCATAATTCCAAGATTAAGAGAGGTCTGCACAAGTCCGTTTATATCCTGACTCATCTTTTTTACGCCATTTGGAACTGCTGCTAAAATAGTTACAAACTCATCGGTAGGATTTTTATAATCGGCACTGAAATTAACCATTTCATCTTCAGGTGTTTCATCAGTTACCATTATCCTCTCAACACTAAGTTTTATATCAGGATCTGTTTTTTTGTATTCCTTCTTTAAAATCTTATCCAATGCAGCAACCTTATCCTGCAATACCCTTTGAACAAACTCTATCTCTTCGGGAGTATCCTCATCAAGATATACATCAAATACTGCATGTGCCTCTTTAGGAATGGCATTATCCTTAAGACCACCCCATAACTCTACAAGATTTATATATACATCTTCAGATCTGTTGAGATAATTTAATGCTCTTCCAAGCACCATATCAGCATTTGCTCCCTGCTTATGAATCTCAATACCGGAATGACCTCCTGTAACTCCGGTGACACTAAGCTTAACCCTAAAATAACTGTCATCATCGATAATTCCTTTTAATAATCCGTCATGTGATGGTCTGACAGGCTGAACCGGCGCAGGATATCTAAGTGTAACAGTCGCACCTCCTGCACAGCTTACCAGCAGCTGTCCCTCATCCTCTGAATCAAGATTGAGCATAATTTTTGATTTAAGCTTTGAACAATCAAGTGCTGATGCACCAAGCATACCAATCTCTTCATCAACAGTTATAACTACCTCAAGCGGAGGATGTGGTATATCATCTGAATCAAGAATTGCAAGTGCAAATGCAACTGCTATACCATCATCTCCACCAAGAGTTGTTCCCTCGGCATAGATATACTCATCGGTCTTGGCAAGCTTTAGCCCATCCTTTTCAAAATTGATATCAGAATCCTGTGTCTTTTCACACACCATATCCATATGACCCTGAATAATTACAGACGGTGAGTTTTCATAACCCTTTGTTCCGTCTTTAAAGATTATTACATTGCCAGCTTCATCCTGAATATATTTCAATCCCTTATCTTTAGCAAAAGACACAAGATAATCACTTATCCTTTTTGTATTTCTTGATCCATGCGGAATAGATGCTATTTTTTCAAAATATCCAAATACTTTTTTTGGTTCCAAATCCTTTAATACTGCCATATTCAGTCTCCCCTATAATATAAATTAATTCTTTTAATTGTATGTATTAATAATCATCCTGCAATCGCAAAATAGATAAGCACAAGCATACCTAAAACAATTCTGTACCATCCAAACAATTTGAAATCCTTCTTTCTTATATAGCTCATAAGAAACCGAATTACAAATAAAGAAACCACAAAAGCAACCGTCATACCTGTAAGTAATATCACAAGTTCAGCATTTGAAAATGCCATTCCAAACTTAAGTATCTTAATAAAACTAAGGCCAAACATAACAGGTACAGCAACAAAAAATGTAAATTCTGCCGCTGCTACTCTGGAAACTCCTATAAGTAAAGCGCCGATAATTGTCGAACCCGAACGTGAAGTTCCGGGTATAATCGAAAGCACCTGAAATATACCTATAATCAATGCAGTTTTGTAAGTAATATCAGATAGTTCCTTGATCTTTGGCTCTCTTTTTTTATTCCAGTTTTCGACGAGAATAAATGCTATACCATAAATAATAAGTGCAAGTGCAATAATTGTCGGAGTCTTTAGATGAGCCTCTATATAATCATCAAACAAAAGCGTAACTACCGCTCCCGGAATACATGCCACAACAACCTTAAACCATATAGAAAAAGTTTCTTTCTTAATCGCCGGTTTTTTATTATCATCTAACTTGAACGGCCACATCTTATTCCAGAAAAGAATTACAACCGCCATAATTGCTCCCAGTTGAATTACTACAAAAAACATTTCTTTAAATTCATCCGAAACATTCATTTTTATAAATTCATCAACTAAAAGCATATGTCCGGTACTGCTTACCGGAAGCCATTCAGTAATACCCTCAACTATTCCTAAAATTATAACTTTAATGATTTCTATAAGCATAATCTGCCTCCGTAATTATATAATCTTATTGTTCTTAATACAAGTAAACTCTAAATATATTTTATTATTGATATCATACTCTGCTTTCATGACATGTAAAATATATGATCTGATATTCTTTGGCAATTTTATCTAAAAGTCCAAGCCCGGCTTCTACTTTATCCTTATCAAGATTAACAAAAGAATCATCAAATATGATGAACGGCTTTTCCTTTTCATACATAGCATCAACCAATGCCATACGCATACATACTCCAACCAGATCCTTATATCCCATACTAAGGAATTTTGTATCTCTGTCAAGACCTAATTCCTTATGAGAAAGTTTAATATTGGCATCTAATCTGTATGTGTTATCTGACTTACCTGTTATCATACTATAGTATTTATCAAAACCATTTTTTATAGGTGCAGTATATTTTGCGGTAAATGCCGCTTTTGCTTCTTCGAGTAATGTGCCTGTTTCCTTGAGCATTTTAAATTTATGCATCTTCTTTTCATAGCTTTCATTTAATTCATCAAGTTCATTTTCACATTCATTTATATATTCAAGTCGTTCCTCAAGCTCATCTATCTGGCGGTTATACCCTGCAATATTTTTATTGTGACTCTCTATCTCTGATCCTATCTTTCTTAAATATTCATCAATTTCAGTTAAAGAGTAATTTGTTTCAATCTCTTTTGCACTTAAAATAGCATCTATATCATTGTTTATATTAAACAATTCCTTTTCTTTTGATATTTTATCAACCTCAGCCTTTAATTCTTCGATATCTCTTATCTTTTCTTCAAGAAAATCAAGCTGCTTATACATATCATCTTCAGGCTCAAAACCTAAATCTGCAAGATAGTTTTTCACATCATTATATGCACTCTTATATTCATCACTTACCTTTATATAATTATTCTTCTTATCAGTAAGATTATTCTTTATATATATATTTTGCTCATGAAGTTTTTCAAGCTCTTTGATTCTAATTTTCTTGTCATTTAACTTTTCTTTTTTATTATTTATATAATCTTCTTTTTCTTTTAAAAAATTGTCTTTTTCATCAACAGATTCTTTCTCATTGTTAAAAGCCTTTTCTTTATCTGTGTCATTTTCATCAGTTGAAATTATTTCCTGTTTCTTTGGCACATAAGTTATAAGCCTGCTTTGATTAGCATGTCCGGAAACACCGCTTATGGAATTATCCAAATCATTAATGCTTTTATTTTTTTTCAGACTGAAATAATTGTATATATTTACAAATAACCCAACAATTATCACAAGCATTGCGATTGCCATAAGTGCAACAAGTGCCGGAATAACCTTTTTAAGATTTAATACAAGTACAAGGCATCCGATTCCTATTATAAGATATATAATGTCCTTTATAATCAACTTGCCATAATCTTTATATGTTTCAGATGATAAATCCGATTCCACCGTCTTTATTTTATCCATATTATTTTTCAGATTTATCTCGTCATCGGATATTTCTTTTTCAAGGGATTTCACTATATTTTTTTCTTCTTCAATTTTTAAAGATTCATCTTTTAAAACTGTATCAATATCCGATAGTTTTGATATCTCATCTTCATTTAACTCATATATACTGAGAGCTCTCTTTTTTTCCGAAAGAGAATATGCTAATTCAAGCTTACTGTTAAGTTCTGATTTATCAGGTATGCTTGTTTTAAATATTGCTTTTTCCTTCTCATAACTATCTTTCTTTTCTTCCAATGCCTTATTTATTCTTTCGAAGTCATTCTTTTTTATTTCTAAATCTTTATATCTGCTTGTCTCCTGCTGTCTTTTACTCCAGATTTGCTGTTCTTCCTTTAATTCTTCTATAGCCGTTTTTTCTGCCTTATTAAGAGCAACAAGATTATCCAAGGAACTTTCCAAATCGGTTCCCTGAGATATAATCTGCTTAAGTTCTGTCATCTTATCCTTCTGTCTGTAGATATCACCTGTAGATCTCCTTGGACTCATGGAATTAAGGATGTCTGTAAGCCTCGTACTTGCCTTCTCATAATTAATAATATCATCTGTACTATCAGTAAGATTTCCAAGTTTTGCACTGATACCGTCAGTAACGCTTGTATCACAGGCATTTTGTGATACAAAGATACTTCTGGAAAACGATTTACTATCAAGACCAAATAGTTCCTCGCCGAGCTTTTTTGAAAAATCACTACTTTCAAGTCCGGTATTATCATCCTTTAAAACAAAAATATCATCCTTATCCTTTGCGCCAAAAACTCTTGATGCCTCATAAATCTTTCCACCTGCCTCAAAGATAAGCTGACCACCATATACTCCTCCCTGCCAGGGTCTGAACCTTTTTCTCTCATTCTCAAATTCATCCTTTTTAGTGTCATTATCGAAGCCATACAGCATAACTTTAATAAAGGCTGCAAGAGTACTTTTACCCCAGCCGTTTTCTTCACATATAACATTCTTCTCATCATCAAAATCTATGGTAAAATCGCTAAATTTACCAAAATTTTCTATATGGCATTTAATTATCTTCATATCTACACCTCTTCACCCGAAAGGATATTAATTCCATATCTTATAATCTCAGCTTTATCTTCTTCTGATATATCCTCTTTTGCAAGTACAATCCTCACAAACTCTCCTTTCAGGGATTCATCAAGCGCAAAATCCTCATATGAGACCTTAAGTTTTGTCTCATCATTTATCTTTACAAAATAATAATCATTTTCAAACTGCTTAATTATAAAATCAATATCCTTCTCACAGAAAGCATCAACATTACCGGTTAAAATTATCTTAATAAGGCTTTCATAAGAATACTTTTCCTTACTTAATATTTCTTTAATTTTACTGATTATCTCTGCAGAACTGTTTAGTCCGCTTATGTCAATATCAATTGCATATAGTGTTCTTTTTGCAAAAGGCACGAATTCTCTCTCACAGATTTTTTTATCCTCATCTATATCAAGCACAACAAATCCATGCTCTCCGCACTCATCAAACCCTCTTCCTTCAAGACAGCCCGGATAACAGTAGATTCCCCTTTTATCAAGCTCTACCTCCTTATATGAATGGATATGTCCTAAAGCGAGATAATCTATACCCTTATTTCTAAGACTTCTAAGAGGTATAACAACCGTCTTATCCTTAGTCTGCGCAGCAGTTTCCTGACCATGAAGCGTAACTATATTAAAATCATCATTATTGAGTACAAGTTCATTAAAAAGTCTGATCTTATTATCCTTATTGAGTACTGCACCTGTGATAACTATATTGGAATTTTTTCCAATCCTGTAACCGGTCCAATCCTCACCAAATGTTTTTACATTTTCAGGAATATCTTCAAGATTATCTAAAAAAATATCTTCATCATGATTTCCTTTAAGAATATAAAAATCCAAATCAGGATTATCTACAAATGCCTGAAAAACGGTATTCGAAGCCATTTTGGTAACATTTTTCTTATCAAATAAATCTCCTGCTATCAATATAGCTTTTACATCATGCTCTGATGCATATTTAACCATATTGTTAAATGTATTGAATAATTCAATTTTTCTTTCTTTTGCCTTCTTACGATCAAGATTTGCAGTCATCTTAGAATCAAGATGAAGATCGGCGCAATGAATTATCTTCATATTATATCCTTTCTTTTCTGAAGTACATCTGCATCTATAAACTGTTGATAAGACCCTCTATTCCTTCTTTTTTGTAGATATCTCTGTAATATTCAACTTCATCTTTTATAAGTTCATCTATGACTTCCATTCCCAGAAGCTCAACAGGTGCCCTATCATCTGTCATGACGTAGGAACCTGCTTCATATGGTATGAGGTTAGCTGATACATCTGACATAAGACTGATCAACTCCAAATCTTTTTCTTTTGAAAGATTATCTTCAAATCGCTTTATCATCTCAGGGTTGTTGGATGCAAACAATTCTCTGTTTGTTGAATGGGCAACATCCACAGTATAAACCTCCGAAAACACACTTGAAATGGTATCGGAAAGATACTGATTTATATTTCCTTCCTTTGATCCCCTCATATTCATATTTACAACCATAACTCCGTTTTCTTTCAGATGATTTCTGACAAGAGTAAAAAATTCCTTTGAAGACATCTGAAACGGAATAGTTATGTCCTGGTATGCATCTACCATAATTATATCGTACTTATCATCGACAGCATTGAGGAATGCTCTTCCATCATAAGTTGTTACTTTTATGTCATCCGGCAGCTCAAAATACTCCCTTGAAAGAGCTGTAATCTTATCATCTATCTCAACACCTTCTATATCCATCCCATCAAAATATCTGTTGCATTGGGTTGCATATGTTCCGGTTCCCATGCCCAATATAAGTACATCGAGTTCTTTATCACTATTATTTATATCGTATATGCCTGCCATGTATGGTGCTGCCATAGCATAATCATAGTACATGCCGGTCAATGCCTTCTCCTTTTGGTATACTGACTGGACTCCAAACAAAACATTTGTAGAAAGAACAACACTATCATCATCCTCATAAACCTGCAGATAATTATATACAGACTCCCCTTCATAAGTCAGATCTTCTTGCCAAAAAGCAAAACTTGAATCGTGTCCGAATATGCAGCAAAGAATAAATAAAATCATTGCAACAGGAAGTTTTTTTACAAATATTTTTGATGACACAAAATAAATTATCGCCAATAGAAGTAAAATGCCGGCAAATATCAAAAAAGTCACAGAAGTGCCAACCGCAGGTATACTTATAAATGTAGGGACAAATGTACCTATTATGCTTCCGATTGTGTTTGAAGCATTTAAAGAACCGACAACCTTACCACTGTCATCCAAACTGTCAACTGTATATTTCACAAGAGACGGTGTAACAGTTCCCAGTAAAAAAAGAGGAAAAACAAATATAACCATACATGCCGCAAATGCTGCTATTATTAAAAATTTGCTGTTTACTGTAAATATCAAAAGAGCTGATATACCGATAATTATATATTTACCAAGCACCGGTATAGCGGCTATCCATATGGCGGCTATTATTATCCTTCCATACAACTTGTCCGGATTAGGATTTTTATCAGCAGAGCGTCCTCCATATATATTGCCCAAAGCCATTGCTATCATGATTGTAACTATGATAATAGTCCAAACTATCTGTGATGAACTAAAATAAGGAGCAAGCAGCCTGCTCGCACCCAGCTCTACAGCCATAACTGACATACCTGCAAAAAATTCTGTAAGATAAAGATATGATTTATTTTTTAATATTTTTCTTTCTTCCATAACACTCCATATTAACGCAGTATATATGCATAAGTTCAATCCATATTATAAAAATATAATCATATGGATAAGGCTGTCTCAAATTATAAAACTTAATGCAAAATCTGCACTTTTATATTAATTTTGACATCATTATGAAATTATATTAAAAATAACTAAAAAAATCAATATATCTGTATATTAATCAAATCAGTATTTAAAATATATAATATATCTGCATTATAATCACACGAAGCATGATTTTTTGAGCAAAATACATTAATCATATTGTCAACTATATCATCTATTTGTGTTGACAATTATTCTCTTAATATTTATAATATCTTAATGAGCATTATGTTTCGAAGATATTTCTTATCTTACGATTCCATTATAACAAAAGGTATGGTAAATAAAATGGACACACTTAAACTTGCAAATGATATTATTTTAGGAAAACGTATTACAAAAGATGATGATTTTTTATCCGAATTTGTTGAAACTGATTTGGCAGATTTAAAAAAGGGTGCTGATATGATAAGAACTGCTCTGGTTGGAGAAAAAGTTGACTTATGCACTATTATAAACGGGCGCAGTGGCCGTTGCAGTGAAAACTGTAAATTTTGTGCACAATCAGCACATTATCATACTTCATGTGATATATATGATTTACTTGACGAAGACACTATAGTTAATCAGGCAAAAGCTAATGAATCTGAGGGAGTTGACAGATTCGGCATAGTATGCTCCGGACACCACCCTTCCGAAGCTGATTTTGAAAAAATCATACATACATTTGAACGCATGCATAAAGAGTGCAGATTAGAACTTTGTACATCACTCGGTTTTCTTAGCCGTGAACAGTTCAGGAGACTTAAAAACGCAGGTGTAACAAGCATACATAACAATATTGAAACTTCAAGAAGATTTTTTCCACATATATGTACAACTCATACATTTGACGAAAAAATTGAAAATATAAAACGTGCCCAGGCTGAAGGACTATATGTCTGTTCCGGCGGAATAATCGGTATGGGTGAAACCTGGGAAGACAGAATCGATATGGCTCTAACCCTTTCAGAGCTTAATATATCTTCTATCCCGATAAATTCTCTAATGCCTATACCGGGGACACCACTTTATGAAAATGAACGATTAACTGAAGATGATATTATTAGAACTATCGCGATTTTCAGATATATCAATCCTACTGCCGGCATAAGACTTGCAGGAGGGCGTGCACTTATGAAAAATGATGGTGAAGAGACCTTTACATCCGGAGCAAGCGCAAGTATAACCGGCAACATGCTCACAACATCAGGTTCCACCATCAAAAGTGACAAAGAGATGCTCACACGCCTTGGACGTGATATAACTCCTGTATGGAAATAAGACAATCCCCCATGTGTCACGGGGACGATTCCCGGTATTTAATCGGAACAGTTCCCGTCGACACTATTTTTATGTCATAAACATATATATGGCAAGGGACAGGCACCATATCACATGCCTGTCCCCTTGTCACAATATTATTATATTATTTACTGTTCCCCAGTTTAACTAACTTTGCCAATATAAAATAATTAAAAGCACGTATTAGATGTCGTAAAATAAATACAACCACAATACCAAGGCAGATTCCTCTAAATAAACCTTTAATTACTATAGCTCCTATTATTGCTCCAAGCGGTATGAACAAAAGACCGCTCAAAAAGCTGATTCGTCCAAACAGAAACTGTGAAAGCCAGGTAATCACACAGGCAGATGCCATAAAATACAGTAATCCGTTCATATGTAAGAAAAATGCTATAAGACCAATCAATGCAAGCACAAAATGCATATAGTATTTTATTGTAAAATAACCTCCGACTACATTTCCTATGGTTTCATCGGCAGTTTTCCCATTTTTTCCCACAGGATCAGGTTTACGGCTGTTTTTATCTATCTTTGCACCACAAACAGGGCATATAAGATTATCAAGGTCTTCCATGCTCTTTATCTTAAAATCATATTCCTTTTGACAATTGGCACAGTATCTGTTCATTTTCTCTTCCTAATCTCCGTTTTTTCATACACTACTTATATCTGTCTGCATCGTCACGGTCTGAAAGCACTCTATTTTCAAGATTTTTACATGCCTCATCTATCTGCTCACGCATAGATTCGGTTGTTCCTGTAGTTTCGCCATAATTAAGATATGCCAATACTGTAAGCATTTCAGATTCACTATCTGCAAAGTATCCTGTACCCTCCTGCTTCATATTGCCCATGTTTTTAACAAGCTCAAGCATTTTATTAGGCAAAGTACGATAATCCCATGCATATAGAAGTTCCTGTCCAAGTTTACCGCCTGTTCCCGGTTCAGGTTCTCCAAGCCTTCTTCCGCCGGATGTATCTTTATCTTTATTACTTAAAGTGATTCTGAAATTACTTTCTCTTGCACCGTATTCATCCTTGATATATCCTGCCTTTTCACCCAGACCATGGTCACTACTGTGAAGACCGCCTCCAAAATCAATGTTTAATCCCAGACTTGGTCTTTCTTCTTCATTATTAATATCATCAAATTCAGACCTGTCTCTAAGTCCAAATTTCAAGTCATTGTCACGCCCTCTTGAGCCATAATTTGATTCTGAATAATCATCTCTTGACGAAAGTCCGGAAGAAAAATCATCATTTTCAAATGATTCACTTCTATATGAATCCATTCCGCTAAGCTCACTTCTGTCACCAAAATCATCAAAATTTATAAGTCCTATATCGTCAGAATCGTCGTCACTATAATTATTGATTAAATCATCCGATGGAGCATCATCATCAAAAATTTTCTCAACCTTCTCAAGCTGCTCCTCTCTTATTGCGTCCTCAGCCCTGATATTACCCTTGAGAATATTTAAAATGGTATCATCAATTTTGTTTTTTCCTTCCATATTTTCATTATCAAGCATAATAAAAACCCCCTTTTTCTTATGCTACTTCATTCATCTTTGCCAGCTTTGCTGCCTGATCGGCCGCAATACAACCATCGATAATCTCCTGTATATCACCATTCATAATCTTATCAAGTTTGTAAAGAGTGAGACCTATTCTATGATCGGTTACACGTCCCTGAGGAAAATTATATGTTCTTATCTTTTCAGAACGGTCACCTGTTCCTATCTGACTTCTTCTGGCCTCTGCCTCTGCATCATGCTGCTTCTGGCACTCCATATCATATAATTTGGCACGAAGTAATGCAAATGCCTTCTCTTTATTTTGAAGCTGCGACTTTTCAGTCTGGCTATATATTACTATACCGGTAGGATAATGTGTAAGACGTACAGCCGAATCGGTAGTATTGACACACTGTCCACCATTTCCCGATGCACGCATTACATCGATACGTATATCCTTTTCATCAATCTTGATATCAACCTCTTCTGCCTCAGGCATAACAGCAACGGTTATGGTTGAAGTATGGATTCGTCCGCCTGATTCGGTCTCAGGTACTCTCTGGACACGGTGTACACCGCTTTCATACTTGAGCACAGAATAAGCACCCTTTCCTGTTACCATAAATGTAACGGATTTCATACCGCCTATGCCGATTTCTTCAACCTCCATAGTCTCAACCTTCCAGCGTCTTCCCTCAGCATAATGTACATACATACGGTAAATCTCTGCCGCAAAAAGAGCAGCCTCATCTCCACCTGCACCGGCTCTTATCTCAACGATAACATTTTTATCATCATTAGGATCCTTTGGTAAAAGAAGAATCTTAAGTTCCTGCTCACATTTTTCAACCTGCGCTTTTGCATCATTTAATTCTTCTTTAACGAGTTCTCTCATTTCCTCATCATTTTCTTCATCAAGCATAGCAATACTATCCTCGATAGTCTGCTTTGCACCCTTGTACTCCTGAAATTTTTCCACAATTGGTGAAAGCTCACTTTGTTCCTTCATAAGATTCTTAAATCTCTCAGGATTTGAAGCAACCGAAGGGTCACTTAATTCACTCTGTAATTCATCCAGACGTGCAACTAAATCTTCTAATCTGTCAAACATAATTTCCTCCAAAAAATCAAATATAATAAGTTTACAGCTGCCTTTAAAGGATAATTTAAAATGCATAATTATCCCTTAAATATAAAGAATAATTGCACCGCTAATAATCATGTTCAGTTGCATAAGCCACAACAATTCTGTCAAGGCCTGCATAATCCTTTATAACACTTATATTATTAAAATCATTATCAATTAACAATTTTCTCACATCCTCATACTGATCAAATCCGATTTCCATAATCAGGATACCACCTTTATACAGATATTCTCCTGCACAGGCGGCAAGTCTTTTATAAAATGAAAGACCATCCATATCTCCATCCAGGGCAATGCGTGGTTCAAACTCCCTTACCTCTTCCATAATATCATCTATATCAGAGGTTCGTATATATGGTGGATTTGACATTATTATATCATATCTGTCCTTAATATTTTCAAATAAATCTGTTTTTATTATACTACATTTGGCACCAAGCTTATACTTATTTTTTTCAGCCACATAAATCGCATCTTCAGATATATCTGCAAGATGTACCTCATCATCTTTATGTCTATTCTCTCTTCTTTTTAATTCATAGCTTATGCCAATACAACCCGATCCGGTACACATATCAAGTGCCTTTACAGACTTCATGCCGCTTGTAAGTTCAAGTGCCTTTTCAACCAATAGCTCAGTTTCCTGACGCGGTATCAGGACACCATCCTCGGTACCAAATTCATAACCCATAAATTCCTGACATCCTGTAATATACTGGCACGGCATATGTGTTGACCTTAAGCTTATACAATCCATGAAAAAATCCGCATCCTCATCCGGCATTTCATCAGTCATCTTCATAAACATGTCCGTATATGATATATCAAATGCAAACAT
>JAFUGL010000095.1 GCA_017469405.1 Lachnospiraceae bacterium
CCTATATTTGATAATGGAAAGTCACTTCTTACAGCAAATCCGGCATATAACAAGCATTTATCTATAGCGGAAAATACAAGGCGAGTGACAGCAAAACCGTTTAGTGGCTCTCATGAGGCAATGTTTGAATATTTTGGAGAAGGTTTCAAGCTTGACTTTGAAAGTGCACTATTGTGGTTATATACGGAGCCTGAATCTATTGAAAGAGATATTCTTATATATCAAATAAAGAGATATTATACTTAAATTTAAAATAAAGCTAACTTAACAATTGATTTTATATTTTCATTATTATAAAATAGTTTTATTGGACTTAATATAACTTATGAAAGGATGAAAAAAATGAAGCATTTATTAACAGAACAGGGTATATTGAAGCTATCGAAAAAAGTTAAACGCAATATGAGTCTTTTTGTGATTCTTCTTATGTGCATTAATCTTTTTGGAATAACTTCCTATGCAGAGTCGGATGATAGCAGCGATGAGTTTATGGCAGAAGTAGTTAATTATATCAATGATGATAGTTTAACTTGGGTAGATGAAGAGCCTGAAGCGGTTATGGATGATGGATTAAGTTTTGCTTTTGAACAGGTTGAAATCAGTACCGGTACAGATGCGATTTCAGAAGATTTAAGTACAAATACTGATGCAAATTACGAGGAAGAAGAGTTTTATCTTGATGAAGATGTAGAATTTGAGCTGATTGAAGAAGGACTTGTAGGAGCATCAAACAATACGGTAAATCAGCTTTCAGATACATTAAATATAAATATATCAAGTGATAAAGTATATCCAAATGATGCAAATAACGGAATATATTTTTTGAAGCTTATTTCAGGCGGACAATATAATCTTTATTTTTATTCTTTAAGTGATAAAAGTGTCAGTAAGGTAGATGTGGATATTAAAAGCAAGCCATTTTTTGGAAATAATGCTTTATATTGGTGTGCATATGATTTTGATTATGATGCTTCAGATGGAAATAATTATACAAATCATATTTATAAATTCGATTTGAATACAAAAAAATATACATTATTGTGTAATATTATAACATATACAAGTATTAGTACTTTTGGTGTTGACAGTAGTGAAAATATATATGCTCCTTTAATCTATGTTACATTGAAGTCTTTTAGAGTGTTTACAAAAAATGGCACCTTGATAACATCTGCAGATTTTTCCGGAACTATAGGAGAATTTTATGGTTTTGACAGTACAACGGGTAATTTCTATTATAAAGGAAGTTATAATTGGCGTTACTGGGGATATGACCATTATATGGATTCGGTCTGTGCAGGTAACTTCAAGAATAATACATTAAATATTAATGAAAAACCTCTTATGCTTCTCAATCAGAATTATTATAGCCGAATTATGGATCCTGTTGATTTTTATGCAGGTAGATATCTTGCATTAAGGAGTGCTTTCCTTGGAGGTACATATGGTGTATTGGATTCTAATAAATTCAATTATACTGATGTTTCAGAGGTAAATACCACTATAAATCTGTCAACGGGAGGAACGAGTGTTACGTCATTTGCCGTAAATGAAACATCTGTAATAAAATGTGCTACAACAGCGTTAAAATCTGATTTTTCAAGTTCATCATATATTGACCAAAATAGTATAGGTTCTGCATCAGCATATACTAAAAAGAATAATAAAGAGTATATGTGGGTGGCAACAGATAATTATGTAATTACCAGATATGATTTGAGTAATGGTAAAGAAACAGGACGTTTAAATACAAAATATCCTGTATTTAAAGTTATGTCTGTAGGAAATGAATTGGTTGTGATGGAAAAAAATAACGACACTTATTATATCGAAAGTGTCAATACTGATGAACCAACAAGCCTTACTGTATCTACGTCTACAAGTATGAAGACCGGAGATACAGCGTTAATGAATGTAAGTACAAATTCTAATCTTTCAGATACTTATACTTACACTTCATCTGACAATAAAATCGTAGCTGTATCAAAAGCAGGTGTTGTAACAGCATGGAAACCGGGTACTGCAACGATAACGGTAAAAAGCGATACTTATAATTTGACAAAACAGATTAAAATTACTGTCAGCAAGCGCAGTATAGGTACATTTGAAAACTATAACAGAGTTAACAGTGCCAATACTACAAGCAATATACATAAGATAAATAATACTACTTACGGTGCAGTTATTTATTCATATATTACCGATATGGGAAACGGTAAATATATGAGAACACAGTATGTGGGAAATAAAAAGCTTTATGTAGAATATTTTAATTCTGTTGGAACGGTTTCAGATAAAAAAGAAATAACGATTGACGGCGAACTTTTTGGCGGATTTTATGCAGGCAAGGACAGTTATTTTGTTGTATCGGGTAATAATGGATCAGATGATGCCAATACTAACAGCTACATAATTACAAAGTATTCAAAAAGCTGGTCTAAGCAGAGCAGTCTTCCTTTAAAAGATGTCTATACAACATTTCCTTTTGACGCCGGCTCATGTAGAATGGATGAGTTAAACGGAAAACTGTATGTGCATACATGTCATGAAAGACCTGACGGACATCAGTCAAACTGTACATTTGTAATAAACGAAAGCAATATGAGTCTTAGTGATTCTTATTATGAAACTATGAATCTTAGCTATGGATATGTAAGCCATTCATTTAACCAGTTTATAAAAAATGACGGAGATTACATCTATAGGCTTGATCACGGCGATGCTTATCCTAGAGGAATAGTTGTAACAAAGATTGGTAAGGATGATAAGGTAACCAATGTAGGAAGTTCATATGACATTGTTGTGAATATAGCAGGCAGCACAGGTGCAAATTATACAGGACATTCTGTCGGAGGTTTTGAACTTTCTGATAACAATTGTATTTTTACATATAATGCGGATATCTCAGGCAGCAGTAGTGGAAGAAATGTATATGTAGGCATATGTAATAAGGATTTTACAGATGAAAAGTCTGTTAAGCTTACTAATTATGCAGCAGGAGGAGATATAATAACAAGACCGCCTATACTTGTAAATTTAAAGAATAATCATTTCCTTGTTATGTGGGAGGAATTTTCAAAAAGCGGATATAATTATATTTCAACAAAGGCAGTCACAATTGACGAAGATGGAAATATTACCTCTGATACTGTTTCATTAAATATGCCATTGTCAGATTGCCAGCCTATATATACCGATAAAGGTGTAGTAGCCTGGTATGTAAGTGATGGTTCATCAGAGAGCTATTATGCTATAGACCCGTATAATCCAAGTACTGTCAATAATATAAACAGTGATGGAACAGTAAATATGTTCAGATTATATAATCCTAACAGTGGTGAACATTTTTATACTGCTAATGTGACAGAAAAAAATAATCTTGTAAGTTTTGGTTGGAGATATGAGGGCATAGGTTGGAAAGCACCGGTTAAATCCAATACACCGGTATATCGTCTGTATAATAAAAATGCAGGTGATCATCACTATACCATGAGTGCAAGTGAACGTGACTTTCTTGTGAGTGTTGGATGGAAATATGAAGGTATAGGCTGGTATTCAGATGATTCAAAGTCTGTTCCGCTATACAGACAGTATAATCCTAATGCAAAGGCCGGAAGCCACAACTATACAACCAGTAAGAAG
>JAFUGL010000096.1 GCA_017469405.1 Lachnospiraceae bacterium
TACCTGAATCCGATGTCGAAGTAACTTCAGAACTCTCCGATGTGTCTTCTGTACCTGTCGTTTCCTCAGTATCCGTAGTATCTTCTTCAGTAGTAGTATCATCCAAAGCAGTTAATTCAAATGTATATGATTTAACCGGTTCGGATATCTTAAAGCTGCCATTAAAGCTCTGATATCCTTCCGCCTTAATCTTCAAACCATATGAACCATATATATTTGAATATGCATGCGTATCAAGAAGCTCGTTATCAACATAAAGTTCAGCATCCTCAGGCGTAATTACAAATGACACCGTACCCCTCGGTATTGCTATGTCAGAGATATCCACCTCAACCTCTTCATCTTTTTTTACGGTTACCTCTTTGCTGTCACTGTAGCCATTTTTATTTATTCTTAATGTATAGGTTCCCTCTCTTACTGCCAGCAACATATCATCAGTCACCGGAACTATTACATCATAACCAATCTCAACCATGCCTCCAACATATGTATGCTGATTAAGTAATCTTACATAGCCATGTCCCTCATCTATCACACAGGATATAAGCGTTCCATTCATCAGATAAAGAGTTACCTTATCCTCTGTACTTACCTCCATAATGCTCTTGGCTTTTCCATCATCAAAAGCTAATGCATATTCAGACATTTTGCATGAGGAGCCCTTATAGGTTGCCTTTTTATTTAATACATCAGCGGCAAATTTATTTACATCCTTAAGAACCTGTACATTGCTGCTTGATGCAATGTTGATAAGCCTTTTTGTATCTGCATAATAAGTGATATCGACTACACTCCCGACAGATATATCATTTATGCTTATGTTACTGCCACGCGTATCCGTGACAACAACACCACCATGATAACCAAGCTCAAGCTGGTCACCGGATATATAGTCTAAGAAAACAATTTTATCGTTCTCCATATCTTTATTTATCATTACCGCCGTCAGATTCTTTTCCACATGGTTAGCAAGTATGTCCTCCGTAGTATCATTATATACCTTAACATCTCCTGTATTTCCACATGAGCTAAGAGTAAGAAGCAGTAATATCATTATCAAAAAGATATTTTTACGCATATTTACCACCTTAACCTCTGTATTATACAAGATTTTTTTTTAAATGTGAATACCAAATTGCAGGAATTTTACATATAAAAGCTTTTTAATTTGTCAAGCAGCGCCTGTTTATACTCTTCATCCTGTATTATTTTGTCTAATTTTTCCATCATTTTGGGGGAAATCCAGTTTTTAGGAGAATTTATGTATTGGTTTCCCAACTTATAAAATTTTTCGGGATATAGATACAAAATGTAAATATATTCCATATCTCTATTATCTAAACCACATATTTCCCTGTAGGTTTCAATCATATCTCTCATAATTTCAAAATCATAATTATTTTTTTCCAAGGTTTTCCTAATAAAATGATAGAGGTCATTTAACTGATTACCTACATAAAACTTATCAAATCCAATAGTTGCTATTATAGACCTGTCATCTCCTGTCATCAAAACACTGTGATGATTATACATGCCATGACAATATCCTATATGAGCGGCTATCTCATTATAATTTTTCTCATCAAATATACTTTCACAAGCAATTGCCTGTTCATAGAAAAATTTATAGAAATTAAGAAATGCCTCCTCAAAATCCTTCTTTGATTTTCGCTTTATCATAAAATTTTTAACACGCTTTAATTCCTGATTTCTTTTTTTGAAATCACTACCTACACGCACATGTACATCGCCTTCTGTACTCTCAAAGATTCTTTTGCTTATCAGGTGTAGTTTCGCAAGATTTCTCACTGCAGTTCTAATCTCATCTATATTATTAATATTAATTTCTCTACCATCAAAAAATTCTCTCATAACAAATGGATTTCCATATCTGTCATAAGTTATCAGTTCATCCTGTTTGTTCTTTATACATCTGTCAATATCAGTAAATCCGCTCTGCACAAGCTTTTCCTTGAATTGATATTCAGCCTTAAGACGACTCTCGTTCACATCAAGCTGCCTAACCTGCCTGACGCCTTTATCCGTGTTAAGTATATATGCTCCACGCCCTCTCATAGTCTGATTAATTTCCATATCATATGTTTCATAAACCTCAGACATTTTTTCAGCCAAAAAAATCCCCTCCAAATTTAAGTCTTGTTAATCTTATGTTTGAAAGGGCGATTTAATGACTGCTGTACTAAAAGTTTTTCTGCTCTTTAATCATATTTTTTGCAAGCTGCAGCAATTTATTTTTCTCATTAAGACTTGGCTCATCAAGCACCTGCTCCAGCAATGACTTAAGAACAATCCCAAGTTCTCTGCCCGGCTTCATACCAAGCTCTATAAGGTCCTTTCCGTCTATCTTTAAATCCCTGATTGTAAGACATTGATTTTCAGATATAACCTTATCATACATATTCTTAAGCTTAGCTATATTTTCTTTTTTCTTATCCTGATTATAATCACTCTGTCCTAATCTGTCAGCATTCCTTATAATTATAAAATCATCAAAGTTATCTATTCCAAGCTTAGCTAAGAATCGTCTGAAGGATTTAATTCCGACATCTCCGGCTATGCCGTAATCATGATACAGAACCAGCTTCGTAACCTTTTCTA